>NZ_LWFH01001474.1:0-1014 GCF_001635725.1 Oleiphilus sp. HI0066 | reverse complement strand
GAAAGCCAATGGTAACTGGCTTGGACTTGAGCACAATGCACAAATTGGTTTGGACTACGTCAAAGCAGACACCGTTGACGATCGCGCACGAGATCCAGTGCTCGAAGCGCTCTACCAAACCATTACAATGAACCCAAACGCAGTATTGCCGGGTGCTTTCTTGGCAGACTCGAAGATCAACCTATTAGATCCCCAGTATTCTGGCGCAACGACGATTCCAACGACAAGGGAATATCGTGACAGCTCCAATGAGCAGATCGGCCTCTATCTCGGAGACATCATGAGAGCGGGCAATGTGATCGCTTCAGTGAACGTGCGATATGATCGCGTCAAACAAAGCTTCGATCGTGTTGGCATCTATGGTGCTGCAGACTCAACGAGCTATAGCGATACCCTAGAAGACGTTAATACTGATTTTGCATTAATGTATCAATTCGAAAACGGTATCAGCCCTTACTATAGCTATGCTGAATCTTTTACTCCCAATGATGCTGACCAGAATGGCAACCTTGTTGATCCAAACGAAGGTAGCCAACATGAAATTGGTGTGAAGTTCTTATCTTCTGACAGCAACACCTTAGTGACAGCTGCAATATTCCAAATTGATGAAGACAACCGCGTCACCGATACAGATCCTGCGAACTTCAAAGTCATCGACGCTTCGTACGAAGGCGCTGAGCTTTCTGTTCAGCATCAAATTGAAGACATCCATATCCAAAGCTCTTATACCTATTTGGATACTGAGCAAAAGCAGACAGGTGCTAGCAAACTAAAAGTACCGAGTGTCGCAGATGAGATGGCAAATACATGGATCTCGTATATTCCTAGCGGCGGCGTACTAAATGGCTTCCGAGCAGGTATTGGAGCTCGCTATATTGGTAACACAGTGAGTGATACCAACATATATGAAACAGCAGGATATACCCTATATGACGCTATGCTTGGGTACCGTTTTGCTGACGTGGATCTTCAATTGAATGTATCCAACCTAACTGATAAAGAGTATATTGTTGG
>NZ_LWFH01001473.1:0-1568 GCF_001635725.1 Oleiphilus sp. HI0066 | reverse complement strand
AGCAGGGCGAAAGCACAGATAAACTGCACCAGTATCTGAACGATATATTTGAAACCCAGCTTGGTCGCTTTTACAGAGCAGCCACTAACGATAAAGCCGATCTGCTCGAATACTACTGCTTCGATTCTTACTGGGCTGAATCAGTCAAAAGTAAGATAGAAGAACTTATTGGCGATTACCCTACCGAAGGTCCCATCACCCTGCCCGGCAATAAACAGGCACCTAACCTATATCAATTCTACAAAGAAGAGTTGGATAAATTACCTCCGCTCACTGGAGACTACCCCTTTGCCTTCGTGCATGGCGACCTCAATGGTGCAAACGTCATTATCGACGAGCGCGACAACGTTTGGCTGATCGATTTCTTTCATACCCATCGCGGACATGTACTAAAAGATTTCGCCAAACTTGAGAACGACCTTCTCTACATCTACACACCAATTGAGTCTGATGCAGATCTTCAACTAGCTTATGAGTTTAGTGATTTTTTACTTAGGTTTGATGACCCTTTTGATTATCTGCCAAAGTTGTCAGAACAATTTCTTGGGACACAATTTGAACGCACTTATGAATCTGTTTGCCACATAAGAAAGTTAGCTAGCCAACAAATTGAAAAGAATGATCCGTCGAGAAAGATTCAATGGCTAATACCGCAGCTAAGGTATGCTGTGCATACTATTGGGTTTGATGAGCCAAACGAACTTCAACGTATCTGGTCTGCTTACCTAGCCTCAAATTTAATATTATTACTTAAATCAATGTGCTCCCTTAATTCTTGAAATGGACTGACTAACGATAATAAAAAATCGGCTGCCTATAGAACCAAAAGTACTTGCATCAAGCAGTTTCAATAGAGGCAAGCCTATTAGCTAACTTGCCTCTATTTGCGTTTTAAGGCATTGGAGTTGGAACAGTTGATTCAATTGGTGGCATATCTTTAACCGCTTTAACGAAACTCATTAAAGTAGCAACTTCCTCAATAGCAGACACCTTCCATATACCGTCTTCTAATGTGAACATCCAGATTGTCTCTACATCTTTGTATTTCTTACTGCCTTCAACGACTTCCCCTGTTTTTAAATGCTCAAGATAGTCGTTCATATTTGCAGTCATTGAGACGACTAACTTAGATCCTTCATGATTATCTGAATGATTTTTGTGTTGAAAAAGAATCGGCGTGATCGTTTTTAGTTTCTTAACATCACAAATGTTTTTGACGCCTTGGCTTTTCCAATTCTCCAAATACACTTGCTGCTGATTTTGCAAATACCAATCCGTCATCCACTTCGAAGCATCTGACAAATCTTCGTTTGCCCAACCTTTGTGGACTCGCAAAAAGGAATCCTTGAATCGTTGCTGCAAAGATAGCCAATCAAAAACATCGCTATATCTAGTCATATAGGCTAAGTCTTTACGCGCACGCTTCTCTGCTAACTTCTTTTTAATTGTATTGAGGATTATCAAAGGTAGAAACGCGATAAATAATACAACGAGTAAGACTTTACCCCAGAACGACTCGTATATTGTTGAGGCTATTTTACCGCCCGGACCAGCCAATGCGGGATCGG
>NZ_LWFH01001472.1:0-758 GCF_001635725.1 Oleiphilus sp. HI0066 | reverse complement strand
GACGCCATGGCTTTTTGCCACCACCACTCACTTCAGAACGAGTCTTTTGAGCCACTGTACCTTGACGGCCGCCAGCTAGATAAGCTGTAACAACCTGGTGCACCAATGCTTCATTGTACTCGCGAGAGAAGGTAGCATCAGAGACAGCAACGCTGCTCTTAGAACCTGAAATTACTAATTCCATCACTACACCTCTTACGATTTAACTGTTGGCTTAACGATGATATCTGCGCCTGTTGCTCCAGGAACAGCACCCTTAACCAAAAGCAAATTGCGCTCTGCATCTACACGAACTAGCTCAAGACCTTGAACAGTCACTTGCTCAGCACCCATGTGGCCCGCCATTTTCTTACCTTTGAAAACGCGACCAGGAGTCTGACACTGACCAATTGAACCAGGAGCTCTGTGAGAAATAGAGTTACCGTGAGTAGCATCTTGCATGTGGAAGTTCCAACGCTTAACACCACCTTGGAAGCCTTTACCTTTTGATTGACCAGTCACATCAACGACTTGACCAGCTTCAAATAGCGCAACATCAAGAGTATCGCCAGCTTTAAGCTCAGCACCCTCTTCTGCTTCCAAACGGAATTCCCATAATCCACGACCCGCTTCAACACCCGCTTTCGCGAAATGCCCAGCTGCAGATTTAGAAACGCGAGATGCGCGACGCTCACCAGTAGTGATTTGGACGGCACGATAGCCATCTACATCGTCGGTTCTCACCTGTGTGATACGGTTACCATCAACTTCTATGACGG
>NZ_LWFH01001471.1:0-722 GCF_001635725.1 Oleiphilus sp. HI0066 | reverse complement strand
TCCTAGAATAAAAACCTTTCAAGATATCAAAACAGGGCATGAATTTAATATCACCCTGAGTGACTGACAAACAATAGGTGTAAAGTATGGTCAGCAAATCAGAAATTCTTACAGAGATGCGCGTGCAACCTGAGATCGATGTAAATTTCGAAATTGAACGTCGTACAAACTTTATCAAACAAACACTAAATGCCGCAGGCCAAAAAACTTTAGTTCTTGGTATTAGTGGCGGCATTGATTCATGCACATGCGGCAAGCTCGCCCAACGCGCAATCGATGAATTAAATGCAGAGAATAATTCTAGCGAGTATCAATTCATTGCTGTCCGCTTACCTTACGGCGAGCAACGCGATGAACAAGATGCACAAGACTCTATTACATTTATCAACCCAAGCCGTGCCATCACCTTAAACGTGAAACCAGGTACTGACGCAATACACGACAATGTTGCACAGGAACTCAGCCAGCAACAGCTTATGCCAAATGACGCCTATACCGTCGACTTCGCAAAGGGAAATGTAAAAGCGCGTGTGCGCATGGTATCTCAGTATTATGTTGCAGGTTTACTTGGGGGGCTTGTATTAGGGACTGACCATAGCGCAGAAAATATTACTGGCTTTTACACCAAGTACGGCGACGGCGCGGTCGATCTCATTCCATTATTCGGATTGAACAAACGCCAAGTACGCTCCCTTGCCAGCGCTCTCGGCGCACCAGAGCAT
>NZ_LWFH01001470.1:0-1558 GCF_001635725.1 Oleiphilus sp. HI0066 | reverse complement strand
GAAACGGCTATCCCTACTATTCCGCTTGATGCGATAGCGAGCTTTCTTTCGACAAATCGTATTGTGACAGCGGAAGAGCTAGAAGCGGCGCCATATATCTTGTCAGGTAAAGAAGACCACTTAATTACTGGCGCCGGTGACCAAGTGTTTGCGCGTGGTGATGTGAAAGGTGAAAACTCAGTTGGTGTTTTTCGTAAGAGTGAGCAATATGTTGATCCAGACTCTAAAGAATTTTTGGGTTTAGAGGCGAAGTCAATTGCGACGGCAGAAGTGGATGCGGTGCAAGGTGAAGTAATTACTTTGACCGTTCAGCGCTCAAGCGAAGAGTTACGTATTGGTGATCGCGTATTGCCGACGGATGATCGCGTGATCAATTCTACATTTACTCCGAGCAAGCCAGATGGTGATATTCGTGGCAAGATGATTGCTGTTGAATCTGGCGTGGGCAACATCGGTCAGTATAACGTTGTTGTAGTAAACCGTGGCGCAAGAGAAGGCATCAAAGAGGGCAACGTACTCGCTGTGTATAAGTCTGGCGGTATAGTACGAGACCCTTACACTCAAGAACGCATTGAACTGCCTTCAGAACGAGCGGGCTTGATGATGATTTTCAGCGTCTTTGATAAGCTTAGTTACGGCTTGATACTACGCGCAAATCGTCCATTGAAAATTATGGATGAAGTTCGTACTCCGTAAGATAGTATCTGGAAATACAATAAATGATGAAGCCACCTCTTAGGTGGCTTTTTTGATCAAGGATGATCGAAAAAATGTCTATCTCTTCTGAGGCACGCTTGTGTCTCGCACTCTCTCAAATTCAAGGCTTTGGCCTGAAGCAATTTCATTTGCTGCGTGAGCAGTATGGTAATCCTTCATCATGGCGAAAGTTAAGCTTCGATGCGTTGAACCAATGTATCAGTAAGCCCAAGGTTTCTAGCGCAGTGCTAGATTGTCTCGCTCAGGCTGACCATTCTTTAAATCATGTTAGTGATTGGTTGAAGCAAGACGGTTGTTCCGTTGTTTGCTATTTCGATAGTCCTTACCCTGAAGTATTGCGCCAGATACACTTAGCGCCTGCATTACTCTATTTGAAAGGAAATATAGGCTTACTAAATCATCAAAATATTGCGGTGGTCGGTTCACGGAAGCCTAGTCTGCAGTATGCAGACATTGCACAAGAATATGCGTTTCATTTGGCTAAATCAGGCATGTCGATCGTCAGTGGTTTGGCTCTCGGCGTAGATACAAAAGCACATCTTGGGGCGCTTGCGGCGCAAGGGAATACGATTGCTGTACTAGCGACAGGAATAGATCGTTGCTACCCCGCTAAAAATAAAGATTTATATGAGTTGATTGCCCAGGAGGGATTGCTTGTTTCAGAAATGCCAATGGGTAGTGCGCCTCTTCGTCATAACTTTCCCAGGCGAAATCGTATTGTGTCCGGCTTATCACGTGCGGTCTTAGTTGTCGAAGCGGGCATAAAAAGCGGTTCGTTGATCACTGCGCGTTATGCGATTGAGCAGAACAGAGATGTTTATGCTGTACCGGGCTCTCCTAA
>NZ_LWFH01001469.1:0-813 GCF_001635725.1 Oleiphilus sp. HI0066 | reverse complement strand
TCAGGGAAAAACTTCTCTAAACCAGAATGTGTTGCGGCATCAAACACAGTCGTACCCGCATCCACTTCCAACTCAACTATTTTCTGAAGATCGGGGCGCGCATATGCCACCTCAATGCGAAGCTTACTTTCCATATACCACCTTTGCGCGTTCACAGAACGCATCAACCATCGTGTTTGCGGCTTGATTAAACACAGGACCAAACGCCAGTTTAGCTACGCCCTGCTTCAACTCGAACTCTAGATCTAATTCAACCTTACAGGCATCTTCACGCAACGCTGTAAAATGCCAATCACCTTTGAGCTTTTTAAATGGGCCATCTTCTAAACGCATCGATATTTTTTCATGCGCAACGAGCTCATTCCGCGTAGTAAAAGATTGCCTCATCCCACCCTTACTCACATCCAAACTTGCACGCATCTGTGTAAAGTCCGCTTCAAGAACAGTCGCACCCGAACACCACGGCAAAAAAGAAGGATAAGAAGCCACATCATTTACAAGGTCATACATTTGCTGAGCAGAAAACATGACCAGCGCGGAGCGATTTATTTTTAAAGACATAAAACCCAGCCCAATTAATTGGCGCGTATTGTAACCGCCTTCTCATCTGCACTCTAGCGCTTCTGCGAATGCGCGATAAATTCTGTAGCAAGACCAGAACTTGTAATATACTTCCCGTTTTTCACAGACACTCCAGCAGTAATTTCATGGCCGGCAAGAAAAAACCAAAGCAACAAAGCAATACCATCGCGTTGAATAAACGCGCCAAGCACGACTTTCATATTCAAGAAAAATTTGAAGCTGGCGTTGCGC
>NZ_LWFH01001468.1:0-1576 GCF_001635725.1 Oleiphilus sp. HI0066 | reverse complement strand
CTGACATACAAACTAGTTCGTATTTTTCTTCCTTAGGTTTACTTACCGAATCACTTACTAACGCATGTAAATCCTCATCAAAGATTTCATGCTTTTTATCAGCTAATTCTTTGAATGCAGCAAATGCAGCATTTAATTCACTTTCAGACTCTAAAGCGATTCCTAATTCTTCTAAACGTGTACGAAACGCGTTACGTCCAGAAAGCTTGCCCAACACCAAACTATTCGTATGCCAGCCCACTGCTTCTGCCTGCATAATTTCGTAGGTTTCGCGATGCTTTAACACGCCGTCTTGGTGAATACCCGACTCATGAGCAAACGCATTAGCACCAACAATCGCCTTATTTGGCTGCACAGGGAAACCTGTAATTGACGATACTAATTTAGAAGCAGGTACAATTTGCGTCGTATCAATTCCAGTCTCTACATCAAACAGGTCAGAACGAGTGCGCACAGCCATCACGACTTCTTCAAGCGATGCGTTGCCCGCACGCTCACCTAAGCCGTTAATTGTACATTCAACCTGACGAGCACCTTGAGCAACTGCAGACAATGAGTTCGCAACCGCCAATCCCAAATCATTGTGGCAGTGAACAGAGAAGATAGCCTTGTCAGAATTTGGAATACGCTGGATCAATTGGCCGATCGTATTGCCATATTGTTCGGGAATCGCATAACCAACTGTGTCAGGAATGTTAATCGTAGATGCGCCCGCATCAATTGCGGCTTCAATGATACGACATAAAAAATCAATCTCTGAACGACCAGCATCTTCGCAAGAAAATTCAACATCATCAGTATGTGAGCGCGCTCGTTTTACTGCGCGAACAGCTTGCTCAATGACAGCATCTGGTTCCATCTGAAGCTTATACTTCATATGAATGGGAGACGTAGCTATAAACGTATGGATACGCGAAGCATTTGCCCCCTTCAGAGCTTCTGCAGCGCGATCGATATCTTTATCTAGCGCTCGAGAAAGACTACATATCCGAGAATCTTTTACCGTATTTGCAATCGCTTGCACAGCACCGAAGTCACCAGGACTTGCAATCGCAAAACCTGCTTCAATAACGTCGACTCTCATTTTTTCTAGCACACGTGCGATGCGAAGCTTTTCCTCTTTTGTCATCGACGCGCCTGGGCTTTGCTCACCATCACGCAAAGTGGTATCAAAAATTACTAACTTGTCTTTGGCTGACATATGCCAAACTCCTAAATTTCGAGATTTATATTCTGTACGCTTGTCGAAGGGGATAAAAATAACTGCCCTACGGCAGATTGAGGGTGAGCACGTCTAAAACTAGAGCGCAGAAAGGGGCAGGTGAATGCTTCGTAAAAATATTCATCACTAATTCATGCAACGACATGACTTAAACCAAAATAACAATGATTAAACCGGTTAGTGACTATAAACTTGCCACATTTATTTTCCAAGTTATTTTGAGCGATTTAGTGACAGATTCCTACAGATCTCGTATTTAGCTAAGCGCGCCTACATAACGGCAACCTTAACCTTTCGTCAGTTTTAGAGAATTATTTTAATTCAGTGCTATTCCCTAATATTAAGAAAATAAAT
>NZ_LWFH01001467.1:0-1860 GCF_001635725.1 Oleiphilus sp. HI0066 | reverse complement strand
ATTGCACACAGTATTAGAGCGCCTTCTTGAGCAAATATCTTACGACGCGGGCGACAGCGTAAGAGAGCAGTTTGAAGTGACCGCTGCGTATGTTGACGAACAGCTCAACGAAGTGGCAGAAGACGAAGACTTAAGTCAATACATTCTATAGACGGCGAACTCTTAAGATGATCCCAACGCGCATTGAACTCAAAAAACAGTCTCGTACACTCGCCTTATCTTATGCCGATGGCGACTATGCACTGAGCTTTGAGTTATTGCGCGTATTATCGCCCTCTGCTGAAGTGCGCGGCCATGGCAAACCCATCCTACAACACAGTAAAAAGTCAGTGCAGTTAGTCGGCATAGAACAAGCCGGTAATTATGCCCTCAAGCTTAGCTTCGATGACGGACATGACTCGGGATTGTACACGTGGGACTACTTACGAAAACTTGCTTTAGAACAAACAAGTCTGTGGCAGGATTATCTCGATCAACTTAGCGATGCGGGATTAAGCCGAGAATAAGACTTTTCGAGAGATTATAAGGCCGCGGAAGATTTCACTTCAGCTAAACGAGACCTACGTAAGAATCTATCAAAACCAGCCTCTTTTAGTGCTAGCGTTAATGTACTCTCAACAATGTACGAAGAATCAAGCATCAAGACCTCTTTCAACAAGTCTTGCGCCCACTCCAAACTCACGCCTCGCAACACAGCTTTTACGCGTAATAGATTCGAAGCATTCATCGAAAGGGCGTCATAACCCATAGCCATAAGCAATAATGCGCCAGCCGGATCACCCGCTAGCTCGCCACAGATACTTAACTGAACATGCATACCCTTAGAATCTTGCGCGATCTTGTACAAAGCTTGAAGAACTGCAGGATGGAATGAATGATATAAAGGCGCAACACGCGGATTGTTACGATCTACAGCCAGCAAATACTGCGTCAAATCGTTTGAACCCACCGATAAAAAGTCGACGCGTTCAGCCAACTCGCGCACCTGATAGACCGCTGCTGGGACCTCAACCATCACTCCCACTTGCGGCATATTGACTTGATAGCCTTCTGCACGAACCTCGTGATACTCACGATAAATAAGGTGCAAGGCTTCTTCTACCTCGTTCACACTCGACACCATTGGTAACATGATGCGTAAATTGTTGAGGCCTTGGCTAGCTTTTAACATGGCGCGCATTTGCACCAAAAAGATTTCAGGGTGATCTAGCGTGACGCGGATACCACGCCAACCCAAGAAAGGATTTTCCTCTTCAATAGGAAAATACGTTAAGGCTTTATCTCCACCAATATCGAGTGTGCGCATGGTCACTTGATTCGGAGCAAACGCTTCGAGCTGCTCTCGATAATACAGCATTTGCTCGTATTCACTTGGGAAACGCTCGTTAATCATGAAAGGCACTTCGGTTCGATACAGACCGACACCCTCTGCACCATGATCAAGCGAACGCACCACGTCTGCCATTAAGCCAGTATTTACCCAAGAATGAATACGATGTCCGTCAGTTGTCTCGCATGGTAACTCGATGATCTCTTTTAAGTCTTCATCAAGCTCTTTGTCTTCATTCAATACCGTCGCATAATGCGCCTGCATTTCTGCAGAAGGCGAAATTAAAATGTCACCGTTATAACCATCAACGACCATCTCACAACGGTCAAGCTTGGATAACGGAACATCTACTAGGCCCATAACGGTAGGTATGCCCATTGCTCGCGCAAGAATCGCAACGTGCGAACTACCCGAACCTTTAATGGACACTAAGCCAACAAGATTCTCGCGCGGCACCTCGCCTAGCATTGTCGGCGTCAACTCGTCACTCACCAACACAGTGCGCTCGGGAAAGTTTAGCGTTTGTGTCT
>NZ_LWFH01001466.1:0-1001 GCF_001635725.1 Oleiphilus sp. HI0066 | reverse complement strand
ATTAGTGCAGAGTCGCTCCGATCTTGGTTTGCTTTGAAGTTGACCACGCGGTTGTTCTCAGTACGACCTTGCATTTCGCCTGGGTCTTTCTTAGAAAATCCAGTGACTAAAATGCGTTGTTGAGTACCGACCATGCGACGACTAATTTCATGTGCTTGTTGCGTAATGCGTTGCTGTAGTATGTGCAGGCGTTGTTTCTTCACTTCTTCTGATGTTTCGTCTGCTAGATCCGCAGCAGGTGTTCCAGGTCGAGCGCTGTAGATAAAGCTGAAAGATGTATCGAAGCCAATGTCGTTGATAAGCTTCATTGTATCTTCAAAGTCTTTTTCCGTTTCGCCCGGGAAGCCAATAATAAAGTCAGACGAAATGCTGATATCTGGACGATGCTTGCGTAAACGACGAATTTTAGATTTGTACTCTAACGCCATATGGCCGCGTTTCATTGCGGCCAAAATGCGATCGCTACCGCTTTGTACAGGAAGGTGCAGATGGCTTACGAGTTCCGGGACTGTTGCGTAAACATCAATCAATGCATCACTAAACTCAACAGGATGTGACGTGGTGTAACGAATACGATCGATCCCTTCAATGCCAGAGATAATGGTGATCAGCTCGGCAAGGTCCATGATGTCATCATCATGCGTGTTACCTTGATAGGCATTAACATTCTGACCCAGGAGGTTGATTTCACGTACGCCTTGTTCCGCAAGGTGGGCTACTTCCGCAATAACGTCGTCAGCTGGGCGACTGACTTCTTCGCCTCGGGTATATGGTACGACGCAAAATGTGCAATATTTACTGCAGCCTTCCATGATTGAAACGAATGCTGATGGTCCATCTACGCCAGGTGCAGGTAGATGATCGAACTTCTCTACTTCTGGGAAGGTGATATCCACAACACCCACATCAGAAGTCTTGGATGCATCAATCATCTCTGGAAGGCGATGAAGTGTTTGTGGACCGAATATTACATCAACATATGGGGCGCGATCTCGGATAGC
>NZ_LWFH01001465.1:0-1195 GCF_001635725.1 Oleiphilus sp. HI0066 | reverse complement strand
ACATATTGTAATGTGGCGCTATTATGCGTTACTTGCGATTTTGTGCTTGGTTGTTTTGACCTTGATGGGTCGGGCTGTGCACTTGCACATCTTCGAACAAAGCTTTTTATCGCATCAAGGCGATGTGCGCTCCATTCGTCTTGAGCGCTTAGATGCACACCGAGGCACAATATCTGACCGATATGGTGAGCCTCTGGCAATAAGTGCAGCGGTCGAAACCATTTATGCAAATCCAACCCAAGTCAAACTTGGGGATGAAGAATATGCTCAGCTTGCCGCCGCGCTTGGAGTGAATAAACGTTGGCTCAAACGGCGGCTTGAAAGTAATCGAGACAAGCAGTTCGTTTATCTCAAAAGAAAAGCAGCACCTCACGAAGCCCAGCAAGCATTGCAGCTGGGTTTTTCTGGTATTTACAGCCGCAGAGAATACAAGCGATTTTACCCTGCAGGTGAAGTCGCTTCACACATTGTGGGCTTCTCAAATATCGATGAAAAAGGCCAAGAGGGTATCGAACTCGCGTATGACGAGTGGTTAACTGGTCGAGAGGGTAAGCACCGTGTTTTGAAGAACCGTGCCGGTCAAGTTATTAAAGACTTAGGTGTCGTAGAGCTGGCGCAGTCGGGTAATGACATTAGCCTTTCGATTGATATGCGCCTGCAATATCTTGCTTACCGAGAGTTGAAGGCTGCTGTAGATATCCACCGTGCAAGAGCGGGGTCAGTTGTGGTTCTAGATATCGAAACCGGTGAAGTCTTAGCAATGGTGAATCAGCCATCTTACAACCCGAATAATCGATCAAATCTCAACGTGTCACATCTGCGTAATCGAGCTATTACGGACCTATTTGAGCCGGGCTCGACCATGAAGCTTGTGACCTTGGCTTCGGCTCTAGAGTCTGAGAAATACGCACTCAACAGTAGTGTTGAAACCTCTCCAGGTTTTTTACGTTTAGGCGGTCGCTCAATACGTGATCATAGAGATTACGGCCGTTTGAGCTTGCTAGAAGTGATCGCTAAATCAAGTAATGTCGGAACAAGTAAATTGGCGCTTGATCTGGGTCCAGAGGCTTTGTGGGATTCGTTTTATGCGCTTGGTTTGGGGCAAGGTACAGGTATTGGATTTCCGGGTGAAAACATCGGGCAATTACCTAATCCTTTCAATATGCAGCCGGTTGAATTGGCTGCAATGTCATAC
>NZ_LWFH01001464.1:0-1345 GCF_001635725.1 Oleiphilus sp. HI0066 | reverse complement strand
ATTGCCGGTGGAGCTTGTCAGTGTTGATTCAGCGCTCGTATTTAAAGATATGAATATCGGCACCGCGAAGCCGAGTGAGAGTGAGTTGCTGAAAGCGCCTCATCGTTTGATTGATATTATCGACCCTGCCGAGTCTTATTCTGTCGCACGTTTTTATGATGATGCGCTCAGAGAGATGAATGATATCGTTGCAGCGGGAAAAGTACCGCTTCTTGTCGGCGGGACGATGATGTATTTCAAGGTGTTAAAAGAAGGTATTGCTTCTATGCCTTCGGCTGATCAATCTGTGCGTGACTCAATTAATGCCTTGGCTGCGGAGAAAGGCTGGCCTTTTGTACATCAAGAGCTGGCTAAGGTTGATCCTGACTCGGCTAAACGTATTAAGCCAAATGATTCCCAGCGTCTTCAGCGAGCAATGGAAGTATACAGGGTTAGTGGTCGAACTTTGACTGAGCATTGGAGTGACCAAAAACAAGTCGGATCGGGAGTAGTTAATGGAGCTGGCAGACCTGATGGCGCGAGTTTACCTCCTATTCCGTTCGAGATTTTGCCGTTTGCGATTGCGCCGAGTGATCGAAAGTTGCTTCATAAAAGAATTGAACTAAGGTTTCGCGGTATGCTCGAGGCAAATTTTCAGCAAGAGGTCGAAACTTTACGAGCGCGAGGTGATCTAAGTTTGGACTTGCCCTCTATGCGTTGTGTGGGTTACAGACAAATGTGGGAATATTTGGATGGTACCTATGACTACGATACGATGATAGAAAAAGGGGTCGTGGCAACACGCCAATTAGCTAAGCGACAGTTAACGTGGTTGAGGTCTTGGCGGGATATTGTCTGGCTAGAAACTGGCGCGAAAAATAATATTGAGATAGTGTTGAAAAGTTTTAACGCGGCCTCATTTAACAACTAAACGTAAGATTGACTATAATTGCGTTAAATATTTAAAAAACGGGAGATTACAATAATGTCTAAGGGACACTCACTTCAAGATCCATACTTAAATGCACTCCGCAAAGAGCGCATTCCAGTATCTATCTTCTTGGTAAATGGCATCAAGTTACAAGGTCAAATCGAGTCTTTCGATCAGTTCGTCATCTTACTCAAAAATACTGTTAGCCAAATGGTATATAAGCATGCCATTTCTACTGTTGTACCTGCGCGTAATGTGCGTATGCCGTCAATGGATGAAGAAGCGGGTTCATAGGTAATACTCCATTGGAAATTGGTATTTTCTCGTTAGTATTTAAGCTCTGCCGTGTTTGATAGACCAGATGCGGGAGAGCGAGCTGTTCTCGTCCACTTAGACTTTCCAAATGAAAATGACCGTGAAGATGCGCAGGAGTTT
>NZ_LWFH01001463.1:0-1177 GCF_001635725.1 Oleiphilus sp. HI0066 | reverse complement strand
GGCGAAGAACTGCCAATGTGCGCAACACAGTTGGTTGGCAAAATGGAAGTACTTGTACCAATGGCAGGCTTGATTAACGTTGAAGCGGAGCTTGCGCGCTTGAAGAAAGAAGCAGGTAAAGCGGAAGGAGAAATCAAACGCTTACAAGGAAAACTTGGCAATGAAAAATTCGTCGCCAACGCGCCTGCTGACGTTGTAGAAAAAGAAAAAGAAAAGCTTGCTGCAGCCGAACAAAGCTTAGCGACGCTAAGCGAGCAAATGGAAAAAATCGCATCGATGTAATTCGATGCGGTTTACCTCGTTTTAGTAGATTCTGTCAGCACGATGATCGCAATTGTTGGTGCCGGTGCCATAGGTCAAATGTGGGCCTATAAACTGGGTGCGGACAACTGCGTTTTTCTCGATACCAGACCGAATGGAACCAGTAAAACGATCAACATTACTGTTCAAGATCAACAAGTTACCAATGAGCTAACTGTTCGCCAGCACAATCTACAGACACTCAAAGAAACTAAGCTCTACATCGAAGCAGTATTAATCTGCACCAAAAGTCATGCTGCTTGTTCAACAGCACATGCTCTGGACACTAATCTACTGAAAGCTATTCCTTTCGTTCTTTTCCAAAATGGGATGGGAAGCCAACATGAGATCGTTGAAGGGATTCAGCATCGCCCTATCTACGCAGCAAGTACTACTAGTGGCGCCAATATAGAGAAGCCAAATAGACTCGTTCTAGCTGGTGAAGGTACAACCCATTGCGGCCCTTTAAATAAGCACGCTTCACAACATGATGACTGGCCGTCATCACTAGCAAAAATAAGCTCTCACGCAGACTATAAGCACAATATTAAATCTACTTTGCAGCGTAAATNACTCATCAATTGCGGCATTAACGCGTTCACTGCGATCGAGAATTGTTCCAACGGCCAAATACGATCAACTCAAAGTTTCCAACAGTATTGGCCTTCACTGATTGACGAGTTGAGCGGACTTTCAAATATCTATAAGTTAGAACTGACTAAAACCGATATAGTCGAAATGATCTTATCTGTTTGTGAAACGACCGCTGCGAATATCAGCTCTACCCTTCAAGACGTCCGGCAAGGAAAGAAAACCGAGATTAACGACATTAACGGTTTTGCGGCCAAACAATTAATAGCATCAGGTTTGTCAGCAA
>NZ_LWFH01001462.1:0-799 GCF_001635725.1 Oleiphilus sp. HI0066 | reverse complement strand
GATCTGTGGTGTTTTTTAAAAGCGCCGTCTTTTGCTTCTGTTTACGAATGGCGACTACAACAAGAGAAGAAATTAATAGACACGCTCAAGCCAGAAGATGCTGCTGATGGAATTCTTGATGAGAAAAGTTTGAAGCGTTTCATTGCACATTATGAACGTCTGACTGAGCGTTTGTTAGATACATTTTCTACCCGAGCCGACATCGTTTGGGAGCTTGGGGGCGACAGGCATGTCCAACACATGCGCGTACAGGGAGAAGTCGCTAAAAAAGGATTTGAATTATGCGGCCATTAAACGACATCTTAATCTTTACGGATTTAGATGGCACCTTACTAGACCACGAAACGTATAGTTACAAAGCTGCGCAAGGCGCAATCACGGTGCTTCGCGAACGCAACGCTCACATTATTCCTGTTACAAGTAAAACGCGCGCTGAAGTGATGATCTTGAGGGCTTCACTGGAATTAAACACTCCGTTTGTTGTAGAGAACGGCGCGGCCGTTTTCATTCCTAAATCTCAATTTGAGTTTAATCACGACTCACTCTTAGATTGCGATGAATTTTGGTGCAAGGCTTTTGGCCTCCCAAGAGAGCAACATCAAGACCTGATGAGTAAGCTTTCACGCGAGCTTCAAGATTGTTGTATGACGTTTGGGATGCTTGGAAACAAGCAAATAGCGGAAGTAACCGGTCTGAGTCTAGATCATGCTGCGTTAGCGAATCAAAGAGAATATTCTGATCCTATTTTATGGCAGGGGTCAGATGTCCAAAAGAGTCAACTTCGCAAAGAAGTAGAAGG
>NZ_LWFH01001461.1:0-2273 GCF_001635725.1 Oleiphilus sp. HI0066 | reverse complement strand
ACGCGAAAGCGTGTTTTTTCGTTTTATATCTAACGAATTTTTTGATCTGACTTAACGGATAACCTAACTTGCAGATAATTTTGTGATGAGCTTCGCATTAATAATGTAAACATGGCCATTATTGATAGGTTTGCATAAAAAGCGAACAGATGGTTGGACTTTGTTCGTGAACTGACTCCAACTGTGAATTTTTGTTAAGTAGGATTTTCGCTCCACTTTAAATCTAAAAATAAGGAAGGTTGGAGAGAACAATGACTTATCTTAAATCAGTAATAAACAAGCTTGCTAAAGCAGCAACTGTCGCTGCCGTAGCTTTCACTGTAGTAGGTTGTGTTGGTAATCCCTATGATGAGGATGTATCAGACCGTGGTGGACGTAACGACGTAATCAGTGTGGGTGACTCGATCTTTGACTTAAATGGTGTGATTCAAGAGACTCTTGAAGCAAACATGGGTCAAGAGTTCCGTGATTACACGCAATCAGGTGCTGAAATCACTGGCGGCCTGATCGCAACTTCAGTAACAAATCAATATCGTGATGCACGTGCAACAAATCCGAACATCAACGTTGTGTTGGCTGATGGTGGCGGTAACGACATCTTGATTCCTGCAACACTTCTTGACCCATACGGATGTCGTACTCAGTGGTACCGCTGGTGGCCATCAAATGCTTGCTACAACTTGTTGGAGGATACTGTTCTTCTTGGCATAGACCTAATGAATGAAATGGACGCTGATGGTGTTCAGGACATCGTTTGGTTGGGTTACTACAACCTTCCACGTGGCAATAGCAACCTTAACTCTATCTTGAATACAGGTGGCGATTGGTTGAACTACGCATGTGAAACAGCAACAACTGCAAGCTGCTCGTTCATCGATACGCGTGGCACTGTTCCAGCAAGCCAAGTTGAAGGTGATGACATTCACCCAACTCCAGCAGGTTCTGTAAACCTTGCAGGCCAAATCTGGCCAGTATTCAGCACTAAGCTATAAGCATTAGTGCCAATCTACACGGTGCAACGTCGTGTAGATTCGTTTTAGAAAAGCACGCCTCGGCGTGCTTTTTTGTTTCATCTTTAAGTTAAACCTAAGATCGTTTTCCTAGCTTAATTCGTTATTGACCGTCTACGTTTCGTAGCCGCTTATTTTCCATCAATGTGTTTTTTATTACGAATTTACCTTACTAGTACTGGCCGACATTGTTCATGATTTGGCCTGTCATGTTCATATTTTGACCTCTAATTGTTAGGTCTAAATTTCTTAGTTTATTAGTATGTTGCGCGCCATATGCGAGTATGGCGACATAATAAAAAGCTTGGAGAGAACAATGATAAATCTAAAAAAAGTTGTATCTAATGTAGTAAAAGCAACGGCAGCAACTGCTGTTGTATTAAGTGTTGTGGGTTGTACGGGTAGCCCATATGAAGAGCAAGTAAATGGTCGAAATGACGTGGTGACTTTAGGTGACTCTATTTTCGATTTGAATGGTGTAATTCAAGAAACGCTAGAGGCTAATGCCGGCACACAATTTCGTGACTACACGCAGTCAGGTGCTGAATTACAAGGTGGTAGCTTGGCGCCATCTGTGTATGAGCAATATGCCGCTGCAAACAGCTTCAATGGTGATATCAATACCATTCTTATGGATGGCGGCGGTAACGACATCTTGATCCCTGCTACACTTTTTGACCCTTACGGATGCCGCACGCAATGGTATCGTTGGAATCCTTCTCGTTCATGCAGAAACTTGATTGAAGATCAGCGTATTAACGCAGTGAACTTGTTGAATCAGATGGATGCAGATGGTGTTGCTAACGTTGTTTGGTTGGGTTACTACGAGCTTCCACGTGGCAATGCGAACTTAACGAAAGCTTTGAACATTGGTAACAATAAGCTTCGTAGCGCTTGTCAGAGTGATTCTGTAGCGAGCTGCCAGTTTGTTGATCCACGAGGCACTGTTCCAGCGAGCCAAGTTGAGAGTGATGACATTCACCCAACACCAGAAGGTTCAGTGAACCTTGCAGGACAAATTGAGCCAGTATTGTTCCCACTTCTATGATAAGAAGTTGAATCTGGCTTACGGCTAGATCGGTTTAATGTCGAAATAAAAAGCACGCCCTAGGCGTGCTTTTTTGTTTATGGCTCTAGTGTTTTAAAGGTGCCATCAAGCCAACCCTGAATTTCTGACATATACCATGGAGAGAATGGATTATCAGAAACGCCACCTGCTGTGCGGGTATGAAGTATTTGTTCACTCATGTCTGCCGCGATGCG
>NZ_LWFH01001460.1:0-659 GCF_001635725.1 Oleiphilus sp. HI0066 | reverse complement strand
TCTCTTAGAGCTGGACCCTGACAATCAAGATTCTGAGCGCATTGATGAAATATTCCGTGCTGCGCACTCAATTAAGGGTGGTAGTGGTATCTTTGGTTTTCAGCAAATTGCAGATTTTATACACGTCGTAGAAACGCTTCTTGATCTGATTCGATCAGATCAATTCAAAATTCTTGCAGAGCATGTTGATCTATTCCTTCGTTCAGTCGATTGCCTGCGAACAATGGTCACGCAATTGGAACAAGGCGAGGAATGCGAGACCGAATTATCCAATTCACTTAAATCAGAATTTGAAGATATTTTAAATGGCCGAGAATCAGGCGCTTCCGCTGCAACCCAAAACGGTGGAGAGGGCGATGCTAACGATGGCCATAGTGATGGGGCACGCGGATGGCAAATATTTTTCCGTCCTTCTACAGATATTTTACGAACGGGTAACGAGCCTGTTCGGATGTTCAGAGAGCTGGCTGAACTCGGTGAGCTTGAGGTCGACGTGGATGCCTCAGATGTTCCGAAACTCGATGATATTTAAGCTGATGCTTGTTACCTCGCATGGAATATCTCTTTGTTTGGCGAGGCGACAAAAGAGCAAGTCGACGAGGTGTTTGAATGGGTCGTTGATGATTCTGAGTTGACGATTGAAGCGATAGATATCGGCG
>NZ_LWFH01001459.1:0-1032 GCF_001635725.1 Oleiphilus sp. HI0066 | reverse complement strand
CTAATGGGGCATGGTGAAAACAAGCAAGATCTGAACGCGAGTTACCATATTGCTGATCAAGTTGCGTTTGTGAATGCTTTGATGGCGAAGCTAGATATCAAGAAGTTCCATTTGGTGGGCAATTCTATGGGTGGCGCTATCTCATCACTTTACGCAGCCCGTCATCCAGATCAAGTGTTATCGGTTACCTTAATCAGTCCAGCAGGTGTGCATACTCAGCCTTCGCAGATGGACGAAATTCTCGAGCAAGGGAGCAATCCTTTGATCGCAAAAACTGAACAAGACTTTTATCGGGTCTTAGAGTTTGTCATGGAAGTGAAGCCATTTATTCCCGATGCGATTGCAAAAGCGGAGGCTGAAATAGCGGTGTCTCGACTAGCGATCAACGAAAAGATTTTTAAAGACATTCGTTCAGACCTCACTAAAGGCTTAGACAAAGAATTCGTTAATATCACCGCGCCAACCCTAATCATTTGGGGAGAAGGAGATAAGGTGATTAGTGCCAAGAATATTGATGAATATGCGGCGCTGGTGAAGAACTCTAAGAAGGTTGTATTGCCTGGTATTGGTCACTTAGCAATGGTTGAAACACCAGAAAAAACAGCTGAACTAATGCGAGACTTTATCGGTAGCTAGACTCAAGCATTGATGAAATGAAGCCGCTATTGGGAAACTAGTAGCGGCTTTTTTTGTTTTGTGAGTGTTGTCTACGGTTAGGCATAAGTGGTTGTTGTTTTTAGAGGGTAACATCAGGCTCATTCTTCTGTTCCTGTCGGCGCTGGCCGACGGCAAGTCAGGGTCTTTGTTTCGCCAAAGACCCCAACACCCCAAAGGCGACCCGGATCGCTTACGCGCTCAACGCGATTATCCCTTCGTTCCATTGCGTCATTCCGGACAGCGAAGCGCGACAAGGTGAATTGCGCAACGCGCAAGAGAGGGAGCCCTGGGGTATCCGGAATCTACTTTGCGAATGCATGAAAATAGACAAGAGCAGACCTTGGCGGCTCTCTGAACACAATGCCCGCTTCAATA
>NZ_LWFH01001458.1:0-669 GCF_001635725.1 Oleiphilus sp. HI0066 | reverse complement strand
AAACCTCTGCTCGGATAACTTCGTGTTCAATGGGGGCTTTATTGTGGAGTGCTAATAACTTCTCGACCGTAACGTAGAAGTCGGGTGCAGTGTCAACTAACGTACCGTCAAGATCGAATAAGACTGCTTCAAGTTCCATTTTATGCCTTGGGTTTGATGGCGTGCATCAAATAATTCACGTCTACATCGCGGCTGAGTTTGTATTCTTTAACCAGCGGATTGTATGTCATGCCTGATATATCCTGCATCTCTAAGCCTGCTTGACGAACCATGCCCCCAAGCTCTGAAGGTTTGATGAACTTCTTAAAATCGTGCGTTCCTTTAGGGAGCATCTTCATAAGGTGTTCGGCGCCAACGATTGCGAAAAGATATGCTTTGGGATTGCGATTAATGGTAGATAGGAAAAGGTCTCCACCGGGCTTAAGCAGGCGCTGGCACGCTTGAATTACCGATGATGGAGACGGAACGTGCTCTAGCATTTCTAAGCATGTCACAATATCATATTCGCCTGGAGTTTGGTCTGCTAACTCTTCGGCAGTGATTTGGGTATAGGTTATATCAAGACCTGACTCTAGACTGTGTAATTGCGCCACACCCAGTGGAGCTTCACCCATATCAATGCCTTGAACCAAGCCTCCTCGCTGAGACATAGCTTCGGACAATATGCCG
>NZ_LWFH01001457.1:0-1354 GCF_001635725.1 Oleiphilus sp. HI0066 | reverse complement strand
CAGCAAGCCCCAGCTTCGATCATTTGCTTAGCCATTAGGTAAGTCGCTTCTGCGTTACCGAAACCAGCATCGATGTCAGCTACGATTGGCACAACGTGCGTTTCGTGATTGTCGATCGCTTCGATGATTTTTGCTTCTTCAGCAGCATCACCAGCTTCACGTGCTTTATCAAGTGCACGGAAAAGACCACCAAGCTCACGCGCATCAGCTTGACGTAGGAAGGTGTAAAGCTCTTCTACAAGACCAGCTACTGCAGTTTTCTCGTGCATAGATTGGTCAGGAAGTGGACCGAAGTCTGAACGAAGTGCTGCAACCATCCAACCTGAAAGGTATAAGTAGCGACGCTCAGTTGAACCGAAGTGTTTCTTGATAGAGATAAGCTTTTGTTGACCAACGAAACCGTGCCAGCAGCCTAGAGACTGAGTGTACTTAGTTTTGTCTTTATCAAACTCAGCCATGTCACGACGCATGATGCCAGCTGTGTACTTAGCTACGTCCAGACCAGTTTTGAATTTGTTTTGAAGGCGCATACGAGCTGCTGATTCAGCACTTACACCTGGGAAAGAGTTAGCAACTTCTGCTGCTTGAACTTCTGCTTGATAACCTGACATTGGCTAATCCCTCTTTTTACGGATGACACCTTGCTCAGACAAAGCAAGGCCGTTTTTAGATTTCGGAGCGGATATTAAATCGAACCCCTACATAAATGAAATATATTGATGCAATAGCCGCTATACGCTGCATTGATAAAGCTATGAAATTTGATGCAACTTCGCGTGAAATTACGGATCAATGAGTCAAGTTTTGAAAGACTATTTCATAATATTCATTAGTGAATGAATATCGGTGGTGATAACCTGATCCCTTCACAATTTTCTCGCAAAAGACATTCAACTTGACCATCTGGTAAGGCGCATGATTCTTCACAACACCGCCCAAGTCAATACAAGAATTGACGCAGGAACAATACTCACAATTGATGACAATTTCACGACACTGACAGACCATTCTTTAATTATTGAGAATGGTGTAATTACACAGATTTCACCAACAGAATCAGTGCAACATATTATCGCATCCGAACATTATTGTTTGCCAAACCACGTCATTATTCCGGGCCTTATTAACGCGCATGGTCATGCATCAATGGCTTTACTTAGAGGTATTGCGAATGATTTACCGTTAAATATTTGGCTTCAAGAACATATATGGCCCGCTGAAGGCAAATGGGTCGATTCTGACTTCGTGTCATTCGGCGCGAAACTTGCGATGGCTGAAATGCTCAAGAGCGGAACGACAACGTTTAGCGACATGTATTTCTTCCCGGAGGTTGTCGCACAAATGGCGCAAACCG
>NZ_LWFH01001456.1:0-1889 GCF_001635725.1 Oleiphilus sp. HI0066 | reverse complement strand
GATTCGATTAACGATTTTCAAGCGGCTCACCGTGCAGGAGTGAAAGTTGTCGGTGTAAGCTATGGTTATAATCACGGTCTGCCAATTGACGCAAGGAATCTGGATGCCTTTGTTGATTCGCTTTCAGAGCTGAGTTAATCTCACTCAACTGTGTAAACACACTACAATGCAAACAGAATTTGACGCATTAGCGCTAAGTGTCGGTCATGACGATTTATTCGGATTTTTCATTAATATCTAGTCCCTCTCAATGGAGCTTCTCTGCTTCATTTCGATGGCGATTTTGAGCAGCTGTAACTTACCACATAACACTTTGCCCAAAGATCGCTAGTCAAGGAAATACCATGAACGCAGAACAATTTTATGCCTTTGCCGGAGACGGCTATAACCGCGTGCCAGTTGTACGCGAAGTTCTTGCTGATTTAGATACCCCGCTCAGTAGTTATTTGAAACTCGCGGATGGCCCATACAGTTACTTGTTAGAGTCTGTACAGGGCGGCGAGAAGTGGGGGCGATACTCCATTATTGGTTTGCCTTGTAGACAGGTTTTGAAAGTCTGGGGGAAGACGATTCATCTTGAAGCAGATGGTGAGGTTACGGAGTCATTCGAGCATTCCGATCCATTGGCTTTTGTTGAAGAGTTCCAATCTCGTTTTCGTGTTCCAGAAATAGAGGGGCTTCCGCGTTTTAATGGTGGCTTAGTGGGTTACTTTGGGTATGACATTATTCGTTATGTCGAACCGAAGCTTGCTCACTCTTGCCCAGAAGATCCGCTTGGTACGCCAGATATTCTTCTCATGGTTTCTGATCAGTTGGTCGTATTTGATAATCTCAGCGGNAAGTTGATATTGATTCATCATGAAGATCCAAGTGTGGATGGGAGCTACGAGGTCGCTGAGTCTGTGTTGGGTGTTCTCGTTCATCGTTTAAGAACGATGCAGGCATCAGCGCCCGCGCAAGCAGGTGAGGCTCAGTCTGTTTCAGAAGAAGATTTTGTTTCAGGTTTTGAACAGCCAAAATATGAAGCGGCTGTAGATCGTATTAAAGATTATGTGCTGGCCGGCGATGTCATGCAGACTGTGCTCGCTCAGCGTATGTATATTCCTTATAAAGCTGCGCCACTCGATTTATATCGCGCTTTACGTTGCTTGAACCCGTCGCCATATATGTATTTCCTAAACTTAGGCGACTTTCATGTTGTGGGTTCTTCACCAGAAATATTGGCACGTGTCGAAGATGGGCTAGTCACGGTCCGTCCTATTGCAGGTACACGAAAGCGCGGTATGACCGAAGCAGAAGACTTGGCTTTAGAGCAAGATCTTTTAGCTGATCCTAAGGAGCTCGCAGAACACTTGATGCTGATCGATCTGGGGCGTAATGATGTTGGGCGTGTCGCGAAAACTGGAAAAGTTTCGCTCACGGACAAAATGATTGTTGAACGTTATTCGCATGTCATGCACATCGTCTCTAATGTGACTGGTGAGCTGAAAGATGGTTGCTCAGCCATGGATGTTCTTAGAGCAACATTTCCTGCCGGCACATTAAGCGGAGCGCCTAAGATTCGCGCAATGGAAATAATTGATGAGTTAGAGCCAGTGAAGCGTGGTGTATATGGCGGCGCAGTCGGATATTTGTCTTGGAGCGGCAATATGGACACTGCAATCGCGATTCGAACAGCCGTGATTAAAGATGATGTGCTTCATATTCAAGCTGGAGCCGGTGTCGTTGCAGATTCAGTGCCTTTAAACGAGTGGGAAGAAACCATGAATAAAGGGCGAGCCGTATTCAGAGCTGTGGCAATGGCAACGCAAGGTGTAGACAGTGTTTCTAATGAATCTGCAAAGGGGGATAAGTAATGTTGTTAATGATTGATAACTATGACTCCTTTA
>NZ_LWFH01001455.1:0-748 GCF_001635725.1 Oleiphilus sp. HI0066 | reverse complement strand
AAACAGAGCCAAATGAGTGGACGGAATTTATATCGAGTGAACATGCGTAGGTTTTAAAGTAATCGAACACCTACAAATTCTGGCAGACGAATTACACTGTCTTGTTTAATCAACTAGTTCTCTCTGCTTAATTTGATGTGAGTTTCGGCCAGTTCTTATCGGCGCGACTAACGTTTCCTGGGATGTCCTTTGCCCAGGTAAATTGCACTGACTGGTTGTAGTTTAGGTAGAGCTTGCCCTCGTGAATGCGCCAAGCTTCAGGATCAATCTTTGCCGTGTAACCTTGGCTAACAGCCCATGCGCAATAGCCACCATATTGTGGTGCGAACTGTTCAGGGTTATCAATGAACAGCTGTTTGTTTTCTGCATTTGCAAAGTACCAGGTTGCGCCATTCCACTCATACGTAAACTCACTTTCGCCTTTGACGGGCTTCGATTGGGAGAAATATGCGACTGGATCGTAGCCTTCAATCGCCTTGCCAAAGAAATCTGTATAAACGTGTTCCACGGCATTTGCAGGTGATATAAACAGAGTAAGAAGGGTGACGAAACTAAGGGAGCGTAATAGTGTTTGCATAGTTTAAGACCTTTTTATTGTGCCCTGTAGACCAGTCGTTAGTGAAAAAGTTTCACGCAAGTTTAGCTACGACATAGAGGGCGAAATAGATCGAAGAAATAAAGCGAAACAAATTTGCACTTTTTGTACTTAAAGGGTCCTAGTTTTCGGTCGATAACGTACCATAGTAAA
>NZ_LWFH01001454.1:0-1055 GCF_001635725.1 Oleiphilus sp. HI0066 | reverse complement strand
TTTTCGTTTACGAAATCGTATAGCTCTTTTGCGACCTGAAGGCCCGCAGCTTGAACGCGTTCTGTCATATTTGTATTCGCCTCAACGCTTTAATTACTTAGAAAACCGCTCTCAATACCTTGATAAAAAGTCGAGAAACGTCTAAAAAAGGGGCGAAGATAGTACATGAAAATCGTTCAAATCCCAACCACTGACAACGTGCAAAGCTATTCACCATGTTAATAGTCGTTGTCATGCTAGACGCCTGAGCAGTCAGGCTTTTTGCAGCAGTGATCAAATTTTGAGCTACACTCAAATAAAACAACAATTTATCACAACAAGCTTAGAGATTAGTTTATGTCGGCAGTGACGATTACCATCGCCATTGGAAGCCTTATTTGCGCAGGTATTGCATTGATCGTATTCGTTCAGGCAAGAGAGAAGGCGCGTATTGAGCGATTACGTCTGATCATCAAACTACAAGACCGACACACCAACATTCAAAACATTCTATCTAACATGCCACCGCAGTACCTCAACCCTACTTTGAGAAAAATTCTGCACGAGCAATCCATCGAAACCATCAAAGAACTCACTAAATTCAAACCCTCGTCTAAACATGCCGGTTACATCCAAGAAGACGAGCGAGCTATAAAGGAACTCCAAGAAAACCCGAAAAAGCTTCCACCCGTTAAGGTTGACTCAACTGAGAAAGCCCGCGAGGTACGCATCATGCTGCAAAACTTATATAAGTTGCTGCATTTTTGGCGTAAAAAATCGCAGCTTTCACCTGATTTAGCCCAGCAACAGATGGCTCATGTAGGTTTTCTAGCGCGACAATCCAAGGCAGATTTATTTGCAGAGAAAGCAAAGCAAGCCGAGCTTGCAGGTAAACCGCGTGTTGCTATCCACAACTACCATAGTGCCATTGAGGTGTTAAGTGACGTATCAACGCACCCTTCTGCGATGCAAAATATTCAGGCATACAAACAAAAAATGGCAGAGCTGAATAAGAAAGCAGATCAACGTACTGAAGAGATCAATGCAAAAGCACAAGCTGAGCTTGAACAAAACGG
>NZ_LWFH01001453.1:0-873 GCF_001635725.1 Oleiphilus sp. HI0066 | reverse complement strand
ATCGTTGACCTTGGCCCCGAAGGTGGTACGCGTGGAGGAAATATCATTGCTGAGGGCACACCAGAACAAGTTGCTGAAATACCCGGCTCGTTTACAGGACAATTTCTTAAACCAATGCTGTAATAAGCTTAGCCACACACCAACATTCATTGAGTCGTAATCGCACCTTGTGCTAGCGATCACTGAATATTACGTGTTTCATACTTTTAACCATCTTACCTTCGCCTAAAATGTGCTTGCAGGCGAAATTCAGGCATAAAAAAACCCAGTCAGTAGACTGGGTTTTTTCGTTGAGCGGTAACTCTGAAAAGCTTACTCTTCGTCTTCGTCGATCTCATCAACGATAGGACGGTCAACCAACTCTACGTAAGCCATTGGCGCAGCATCACCAGTACGGAAACCGCACTTAAGGATGCGAATATAGCCGCCAGGACGCTCTTTGTAGCGTGGGCCTAGTTCATCAAACAACTTAGCAACAACTTCGTCATTACGAACGCGAGCGAACGCTAAACGACGGTTAGCTACAGAATCATTCTTAGCTAGAGTAATCAAAGGCTCAGCCACACGGCGAAGCTCTTTTGCTTTCGGCAATGTCGTTTTGATCAACTCGTGCTCGACCAAAGATGCAGCCATGTTTTTAAACATCGCCTTACGGTGCGAGCTGTTGCGGTTGAATTTACGACCACTTTTACGATGACGCATTTTCTAATTCCTTACCTGTCTAGTCGAGGCGGCTTAGTGAGCCAACACTCGATCATCGCCCTTTAAACTAGCTGGCGGCCAGTTTTCAAGACGCATACCTAAAGAAAGACCACGAGACGCTAGAACATCCTTAATCTCGGTAAGGGACTTCTTACCTAAATTAGGTGTTTT
>NZ_LWFH01001452.1:0-1254 GCF_001635725.1 Oleiphilus sp. HI0066 | reverse complement strand
CCACAGAATATGATAGTCGCGGTCCATAGGTTGCGTAAAATATTTGCGATAATCGCGCAACATAATACTGGCAATGCGACAGGCCAGAATATGAGCGGAAAGAGGATATAGTCTTTGAGGATTTGCTTCCCGGCTTTCTTAAAAAATGCATTTCTTAAATCAAGTCTTGATATTGGGAGTTTACTGTTTTCTTTTTTCTTTCCAATGAATATGCGTTCACCTGCTAGCTCGTGATACGCAACGCCCCATTCAAACAGTAGGCTTAGGTTTAAATAGGTTATGATCTGATAAAGGTTTTTGGGGCGCCATTTCAAATCATCGCTCAGGCGCAAAAGACCGTAACCAAAGTCTCTGTCCTTGCCGATGATATTTGTATAAGTATGGTGCTCATAATTGTGGTACCTACGCCATGAATCGCTATCTCCAGCGTTATCCCAGTCGAATCGTTTAGAGTTTGTAATCGGATCGTGCATCCAGTCATATTGACCGTGCATTATGTTGTGCCCGATTTCCATGTTGTCGAGAATCTTTGAGAGAGCTAAGCCAAGCACAGATAAAATCGCTATCGACCACATTAGATAGCCATCAAAAAATAAGAATGCACATGCAATTCCAATACGGCTGACAATATCGAGCAACCTCTGAAAACCAATAAGTTTCCGAATATAGTTGGCGTCTTCGGTCCCGACTTTTTTAAATGTTTGTTCTCTTAATTCTTCAAACTGCTTTTCTAAAACATCAAATTGGATTTGTTGTGTCATTCGACTCTCTCCTGAATCTCTATCTCCAAATCGCTTTCTGCAAAGCTGCAACAAATTTGTATTTTTTCTCCGTGCTCTCGATGAGTTTGATCCGTTAATACGTTTTTCACCGATCCGCTTAATAAAGTTGCCGAGCATTGGTGGCACGCTCCTGCCCGACATCCAAAAACGGGTTTGTGGCCAGCGCTTTCGAGTGAATCTAATATGGGCTCATTGCCAATGCTGGTTGCCGTTGCGTTTTTATTCACTGTGATTGTATGTTCAGATGTGCTGCCAGAAATCTTAGGTATAACGAAGGTCTCGGAGTATATTGATGGAAGCGTTTGATTAAGCTTTTTGGCGCGTTGCTGAAGTAAATTTCCGGCAGTCTGTATGAAGCCAATTGGTCCGCAGATATAAGCATCCGAAACGGATTTTTCCGATAGCGCGTGCTCCAAGTGTTTGTCGCTAATTCTGTTATTAATCTCAGTGTCGATTATTTTCAGATCTAAAC
>NZ_LWFH01001451.1:0-1343 GCF_001635725.1 Oleiphilus sp. HI0066 | reverse complement strand
AACCCAAATGCAATGCTGGCTTACTCAGGGCAAGTTTTCCCGCCATTGGTCCCGTACCCACCATTCCTGTAATAAGTGAGTCTGGCTGACCGCATTCAAATTTTTCATTGAAAGACGCCGGCAATAAGAAAACTTTTTGGACATTAAAGTAATGCCAATCTGGAAAGCCCCATACTGGAATTACCGCACTTGCCGCCACTAGCAGCCGATCTTCATCCGTGACTTCAAACTGACCCGCCTCGAAAGTCGTCGTTTCGAGAAACAGCCTGACGCGCTCTTCAAATAAGCCTTTGTCTTCAATACATAGCGTTCGGTAAAACACTACTTTGTCATTCAAGTAAGCTGACCATTCTGGTTGCCATTGAATAGCATCCACTTGAACATTCTGACTTGTGAGAGTCTTGAGCTTTTCCAACAGCCAATTAACCATCTGATAACCCTCTATTTTTCTCCTGTTCATTTCTGTTGCTCCGTTTCAAAAAAAGCGAATGAAGAAATGCGAACAGCGCGCCTGATATCGCGCCAAATAGATGCGCCTCAAACGAAATTTTCGGGTCATTTGGCAACAAACCATAAATCATTCCGCCGTAGAGAAACACAACGACAAATCCACAAAGAATATTTATAAGCCTTCTATCAAACCAAGCAATGGCAATCGAGAAACTCCATAGCCCGAATATCCAGCCACTAGCACCAATATGTATAACCCCTCTTGCAAAACACCAAATCAATACCCCGGTTAGCACAATGACAAAAATGCTACATGCAACATAAAGGGAAGTTGACCTAAATAGGCATAGAGCACTGAATATAGCTAGGCCAAACAGGTTATTGATGAGATGACCCAAATCGCCATGAATAAATGGTGAGGTAAAAATATGGAACCAATGCGCCACAGATCGAGGAATAATTCCATACTGATTCAGCTGACCATCAAGCACTACATTGATCACATGAACAAGGATCATAATCAGCACCAGACCAACTATGATCTTGCCCCCTGTCCAAAGGCTTCGCAGCATATGACCGGACTAGCCTTCTAAATCTGTCGAATCTGAGTCGATTACAGTAGGATTAATCCCGGAGGCTCTTTCTAGATTCCTCAACTGCTTAGACACATCTCGGAGCTTATAATGCGTTCGAAGATCAATATCTAATTTCTTATCCATGCTCTTAACAACCGGCGTCAAACTGTGTTCGATCGTATCGGCCAAAGCCGATAAGATACGATCAATCCCTGGAACCGGCTGGTTAACCACTTCAACATTAGGCTGATTGCCCTCAAGTGCCGAAATTAGCTTATTCATCTCCTCAGAGAACTGATCAGAAGATACGTTATCTAC
>NZ_LWFH01001450.1:0-1406 GCF_001635725.1 Oleiphilus sp. HI0066 | reverse complement strand
TGGGAATACTATTATTTCTGCAGATTCCGACGGAAGAGTTTTTGCGGTCGAGGCATCGACAGGCAAAGAGCTTTGGGAAACGGAAAAACTTCTATACCGACGTTTAGGTGCTGTTACGACAATTCTAAATTATGGAGTGGTCGCTGATTTTGAGGGTTATGTTCATTTTCTTGATTTAAGCAATGGCGAACTTGTAGGGCGTGTTCGCCCCGATAGTGATGGCGTATTAGGACGCATCAAAGTCGTTGAATCCACACTCTACGTCTATACTCGTTCTGGCGATCTGTACACCTACGAATTAAATCTTTAAGCGGAATACGATTAAATGGTTCCTGTAATAGCTCTTGTAGGGCGACCAAATGTTGGGAAATCAACTCTCTTTAACCGGATGACAAAGTCGCGCGATGCGATTGTTGCTGACTATCCGGGGCTGACTCGTGACAGAAAATATGGCGAGGGTCACCATGGCGATAAGAAGTATATCGTTATTGATACGGGTGGTTTGACGGGAGACGAAGAAGGCATCGATATGGCGATGGCCGAACAGTCATATCTTGCGATTGAAGAAGCGGATTTGGTTCTGTTTGTTGTATCAGCAAGAGACGGCTTAACGCCCGCCGATGAGATCATTGCGAAGTCGATACGACAGTCAGGTAAGCCGTGCGAACTTGTCGTAAATAAAGTTGATGGGTTGAGTCAAGACGCAGTGGAAGCTGATTTTTATAAGCTTGGTATAGGAACCCATCACTTAACTGCAGCCTCACAAAATCGTGGAATCACGTCTTTGACTAGTGAGATTATCGATAACTTTCCAGAAGCTGATGAGGTGGAAGACCAAGAGCCTCATGGTTGTAGTATCGGAATCATTGGTCGTCCTAACGTTGGTAAATCAACCTTGGTGAATCGCTTACTGGGGGAAGAACGTGTCGTTGTTTTCGATATGCCTGGTACAACGCGAGACAGCGTTTATATTCCTTACGAACGTAGAGAGAAGCCCTACACCATAATCGATACTGCAGGTGTTCGTCGCCGAAAAAATGTAAAAGAGACGGTTGAGAAGTTTTCAATTGTAAAAACACTGCAGGCGATCGCTGACTCCAACGTAGTGGTATTAGTGATCGATGCTCGTGAGGGAGTTGTTGAGCAAGATCTTCATCTACTTGGCTTTGCAATGGATGCTGGACGCGCGATTGTTATTGCTGTCAATAAATGGGACGGCATGACTGGTGAAGAAAAAGACGCTGTAAAAAATGAGCTCTCTCGCCGATTAGTCTTTATGGATTATGCAAATACACACTTTATTTCTGCGAAGCACGGAAGTGGTGTGGGTGACATGTATAAGTCTATAGATCAGGCATACAAGTCAGCATTTGCTAAATGGCCAACAAAACGACTGACAGAACTGC
>NZ_LWFH01001449.1:0-1518 GCF_001635725.1 Oleiphilus sp. HI0066 | reverse complement strand
ATGCGCATGCCCGCNCGGAGGTGAAAGTCGTCTCTTAAAAAATATTCTCCACCGAAACTTAGAAAGCGGGTTAATCCTTCGAAGTCATAGACCTCGTTTTCTGAAAGATCGATATCCATAGTAAGCATGTAGTTTTGGCGGTAATGCGCCACGCCAAACTGATAGAGTGCTTGCACAGCACGAGCTGTGCCGGGATAAGGGCCTGTGCGGCTCGCATTTTCAGGTCTGTATGGTGTGAAATCGGTCGGGATCATGTTCATACCAACAAAAGAGAAAATCCATTCGCCGTCGAGTATCGGACCTGAAAGGCCTAGCTCTTCGCGCATAAAGGATTCGGTCATTAACATTGAGAACCCTAAATCAACATTCCATTCTAAGAAATCACGACTTACCTGTTTGTCTGGTGGGTTGCGTGGGTTATATGTGTTAATACTTTCCGCGCGATGTGAACCCCTTATTTCGACTAGCTTGGGCGTGAAGCCCCAAGATATTGGCATGTTGTAAGAAATTACATTTGTGGTGGCTACGGTAACACCGAACTCACTAATATCGACATAGGTGTTGTCGACGGTTGAACTGAGTCGCTCCTCAAGAGTCCCTAAAACAGAACCACCGCTATCGAGAGTGTCTATTAATTCCGCAAACTTGGCTTCATCCTTGTTAAGAATCGTCGTCATTTCACGTATATCACGGCGAGTATAAAAGTTAATCGTGACCGGACGAGTATCTACTAATAAATTGAAGACAGTCGTTTCATCTTTTCGATAGCCCTCTAAATTCATTTGACGAATGACGTCTCTAACTTCCGCTGCATCTGATGAGGTGGGGCCTGAAAGACGGTCATAGTCCTGAACAATATTGCTATCTTGGAAGTTATTTAAGGACTCCTCCCAATCGGTGTTATACAGTTCACGAGCACCCATTGATGCACTGAGATATAAGCGATCAGGTTTAGAGCCTCTGTTAAAAGCGATTAAAGCAGGGTTGTGAAGGGATGCGTTGAATTTAGTCGCTGCTGCAGCGCCAGTACCTCCCATCGCCATGGATCTTGGGTCAAGTAAGGTTCTATAGCCAGCAATTGTTTGAGCACTCATGCAGAGGCATATGAATGTTATTAGGCCTCTGAAACTGCTAGTTCGCATTATTGGTCACTTCCTACATTTTTAAATTCGCACAACCTAAGGATTGTAACGAATTGCAAGCGCTTGCAAAGGCATATACGTCACGAAACCGTACTCTTTTCTTCGATACTTAAATGCTCGAAGCGTTTGGATTTAAGCGGCAATCGTTTGCCAAAAAGCGCTGGCATAGAAATTGGTTAGTTCTCAACAAATAAATAATTTTGTCGTCTTGCTAGTAGGTAGTTCGGATGCGTAGGTTTACCTTGTCTCAATATGTTTTAGCTTTTTTGCTTACTCTACAGTCTGCCGTTTCTTTTGCGCAGTGGTTCGAGTCGACAGGAGAGGCTTCACTTTCTGACGTGAGCTATGTTGAGGCGCGAGAAGCGGCCAGACAAGA
>NZ_LWFH01001448.1:0-889 GCF_001635725.1 Oleiphilus sp. HI0066 | reverse complement strand
GATCGTGAATGACTGGTTCGCCCAGTGTTTATCTGATTTATGCAATGTGCCTGTAGAGCGTCCTGAAATAGTTGAAACAACCGCGTTGGGAGCAGCATATATCGCAGCGGTTCAAGCAGGGCTTTACAGCTGTTTAAATGACGTTGCGAATAAATGGAAGTTAGAACAGCGATTTGAGCCAAACTTAGACTCGAGTGAACGTGATAAATATGTCTCGGGTTGGAAAATGGCTGTTGCTTGTGTGCAGAGCTTTAAACCGACGTCTTAAACGCGATGAGTTGCCCGTTGGCTAAACTAATAGGTATGGTTTGGCCAACTTGTAGATCTAATTGGCTTCCTAGCGATATTTCTAATTCTATTTCGTGAACTGACAAACTAAAATAAGTTGTCCCGCCTGCGAAAGCTGAGCCTGTAATCGTTGCTTGTGTTGAACTCGACGTATCTATCGTGACCGCCTCTGGTCGAACGAGTAGTTCAACGTTCTCTCCTTCAACAAGTTCTCCATTTGCAGAGCAGGCATTTAGTTGCCCTAATGAGGTCTCAATCGTAGATTCGTTAACGGCTTTACCAGATATGAAGCTACCTTTGCCGATAAATTGCGCTACAAATTTTGATTTCGGCTGATGGTACAACTGATTTGCTGAGCCGGTTTGAATAACCTTTCCTTGTTGAATAACGCCAATTTTATCTGCCATCGCAAATGCTTCAGATTGATCGTGTGTTACTAAAATTGCGCTGGTGTTTAAGTCTTTTAGTATCTGTCTCACCTCTCCACCTAATCGCGTTCGGAGATCTGCGTCTAGGTTGGAGAATGGCTCATCAAACAGAATTAATTCGGGTTCTGGTGCTAAAGCGCGGGCTAGCGCAACACGTTGTTGCTGCCCACCAG
>NZ_LWFH01001447.1:0-960 GCF_001635725.1 Oleiphilus sp. HI0066 | reverse complement strand
TAAACAACGATACAAAGGATACTGTAAATGGCCGGACCAATAGTAAACGATGATGCGTACTCGATAACCTCAGGAGAAAACAAACAACTGGGCTACGTCTTTTCTATTTTTGGCAACAAGTTTGATCTCTCGGGATCGCCAAAGAATGATCAAGATGAAGATGGTGATCCACTTGAGATCGTGTCTGTTGAGGGACAAAGCTTAAATGACGGAGAGGTAACGGTAACCGGGTCAAATGGAGGGGAGTTCCGAATATTCTCTGATGGATCGATATTTCTTTATGCTACAACCGGTTTTGAATATCTCGCAGCGGGTGAAACAGCAAATATGATTGTCACTTACACTGTATCAGACGGCACAAGTTCTTCAGTCGCATCAGTAATTGTAACTGTAACCGTTGTAGATGGCGACTCGATTCTTGCCCAAGACGATGTATTTTCTACCGAAGAAAGCACTATTCTCGCAGGGGTAAATGTTACATCGAACGATGAATTGTATGCAGACTTTGCTGAAATAGTGGCCATTAATGGAATTGGATCTAACGTTGGTGCTGAAGTTCGAGGGTCTAACGGAGGTTTGTTTACTATAGTTTGCAGGCGCTGAGCATTATCGTTTACTTATGCAAAGTCATGAGCTTTCAATTCGCGAAGCATTGTTGACAGCCAAGCTCGATATGAGCGCGAACTTAAGTTTGCCCGTTATCAATACATCTAGTCTCCCCGATGGTTGGTTAACTGAACAAAGCTCTACCGCGCAGCGTCTATTTGAGCTTGCGATTGATAACTTAAATAGCGAGTTGTCGATTGCTGATCAGCGCTTAGATCAGCTGAAGCAGCAAGCCAAGGGCTTGCATCGCGAACGTCTCGCGAAAGTATCTCAGTTAGAATTTATGGAGGAGGAAATTCAATCATAGAAAGGCATGGTTGAGAAAAAGCTCGCCAACAAACTCAGATTTTTATA
>NZ_LWFH01001446.1:0-723 GCF_001635725.1 Oleiphilus sp. HI0066 | reverse complement strand
AATTCGCGATGTCGAACATCGTTGTGAATTACTGCTCGATAGCTCTAAAGACGCAATCGCATATATCAACGACGGAATGCATATCTATGCCAATAGCTCATATCTTGAGTTTTTGGACTACGACGATATTGACGAAATGATCTGCATCCCAGTGATGGACACCCTCAGCGGCGATTCGCAAGAAAAATTCAAAGAGATCGGTAAAGACTTTTTAAATAGCAATAGTGACGCTAAACCTGTCGAAAACGTTGCACTCACATCAATCAGAGAAGATGGAACAGAAATCCCTGTTCTTGCTAGCTTCTCGCATGCGAGCTATGACGGCGAAAGCTGCCTTCAAATCATTTTGCGTCCTGAAGAAAACTCCGCTGAACTCGAAGCAAAACTGAAAGAAATGAGCCAGATAGACTTACTAACAGGTCTGTATAACCGCTCATACTTCATGGATGCTCTTCATGAAAGCAAAGAAGGCGCCCTCAGCGACGACAGTAAAGCTGCTGTTTACTATTTAGCGATTGACCACTTCCACAGTGTCAAAGCGAATTTAGGTATCGGTGACGCCGACTTTGTATTACGAGACTTAGCCCAGATTCTTGAAACCAAGAAGAGCGACAAAGTCACCCTTGCCCGTTTAAGCGATGACGTGTTCGGCATGATCATCAATGACACCACCGACGCACAAGCAATGGATGTCGCAAATAGTCTGTGCAAAGAAGTCGAAGA
>NZ_LWFH01001445.1:0-15251 GCF_001635725.1 Oleiphilus sp. HI0066 | reverse complement strand
GAGTTGTCTGCCTTCTTCGTTTTACCCCCCTCTCCTTTCACCATCTCCATGTCCTTCACCACATAAGACAATAGATTTGACAGTAGCTCAGGCAATTCAAAAGTAGAAACTTTATTGTTGGGATAAGCGCCCTTGAGAGTCTTGGCAACATCTTTAAACATCACCCAACCGTTTGCGCCAATAAATCGCTTGCCTACCGCTTCTGGTTTTTCGTAAGCCAAGCGATGCAACGTCGCGATATCGCGCACATCAACAGCCTCAAAGCCAATCTTTGGCACCATTGGGTAGTTGCCGCTGAGTAATTCTACGATTAGTTGTAACGAGGTTCCGTAGTCACTCTCCAGTGCAGGCCCTAATACAAAAGCAGGTAAGACAGTTGATAGCTGAATATCGGTATCTTTTACGTAGTCCCACGCGGCTTTTTCAGCTAAGGCTTTACTCTTGTAATAGGCCACATCGGTCGCTTCTACATTGGTCCAATCTGCCTCAGAGAAAGTACGATGCTTTTCCTTATGCCCAAACATCACCGCAGCAATCGATGAGGTCAACACAACGCGTTTAATACCGGAATTGTTTGCCGCTTTTAAAGCATTTAAAGCGCCATCTACAGCGGGACGAATGACTTCTTCATGATTCTTCGGCTGTTGCAGCGGAACTGGCGACGCGAGGTGAAACAAACCATCACAGCCTTGCGCAGCCTCTGTCCATCCGTCTTCACTAAGAAGATCTGCTTGCGCAAATTCAATGCTATCGGCCTTGTCTGTGTACTTCGCAAACATGGCTCGAAGTGCTGGAACTTTATCGGGATTACGCACAGTGCCGCGCACTTGGTAACCATGTTCTAAAAGATCAAGAATACAGTGCCCAGCAATAAAGCCTGACGCACCAGTGACAAGAATTTTTTGTGGCATGAAACTACCCTAGTTGAAGCGAGTTTTAATTTTTATCTGGCGCTAATACTAAGGCGAAACACAAAGATAAGTAAGTAGGTGAAGAAAAGAGAAAATTGAGAGAAACGGCTGATCGCTGCTTTACGCGGGCCTGCAACGATTATTCAGCGCGCTTTAGAACGGAGTTATAAAATCCTATTAACTTACTCCTTACACAGTATGCAATTCCGTCATTACTAAATTTTACAGAGCCATATATGCAGAGCATTTATTGAACGACTACCCTCATTGGCATGCCAGAAACGGTTATTTTGTATTTTGTCGTGAGAAGTAAATCAGTATGCATTTCACCCAATCAACTGCCCGACTTATCTCTGTAATACTTAGCATTATGTTCATTACCGCTTGCTAAAGCTCATCTAGATCCGGTGATCGTCAATCAACAGGGCATAGCATTCACGACCAATCCACAAGTAACGGTAATGGAACCTCTGCTGTCACCTTGGGCAATTTTGGCTTTACTACTTCTCAGTTTAACTTCGTCGATGATGGTTCGGCATCTGCAACAAGCGTGCAGCTGCTTAATCCAGTGGAATACAATATTGGCTCTCCTGTCTCTCGCTTCGGCATCGATAACCAATATATGTTCGCCTATGCCGAGAATAGCGCTTTCGATACAGAACTAATTAGTTACTCATTAAAAGAACGAAAAGTCGTCTCGACGAAAAAACCCGACAACTACTTCTCTGGTTTCAATTTAAACGGCGCGATCATGACTTCTGATGGCATGGAAGATCTTAATTTCTATCAAACTGCGAACGGACAAATTACCGATAATTTTTATCACGTCGCCTCGGTTAACGGCTCTATATTTATTGGCGATGTGTTTATGGATCACGATCAACTCTATGTAAAAGATCCATTTGGTCTGCTGACCATGCCAATATCAGACACCACAAACATCCAAACACTCACAACAATCAATGCCGTTGAATGGCGATTCACTGCGGACAACCAATATGTATATATCGCCGCTGTTGGTGAGGTCGGCATACTCGATACGGAAATTCATCGAATTGACAAAAGTAATTCAAGCATCATCAACTTCTTCACGATTCCTGCCGTGCAAGCGGGTGGCATTGCGGTCGACTCAAACCATTTATATGTAAGCAGTAAAGATGACAATAAGGTCTACGTGTACAAAGTGAATGACGACTCAGCCCTTGGCAGCATCGACATTACCTTATCATTCATACGTTTATTTCGAATTTAATACTTTTGAACAGATATAAGTGAGAGCAAGATCGAACCAAACGCACCACAGGCGCTCGTAAACTGATAGGGAAAAATCAGGCTTTGACTTGTTTTAGGGCGAGTATTGTTTGGCTTTGAAATGTGAATGAATGCAAGCTTGGTGTTACTTTGGGACACTCGTACCATCACCGAGGCAAAGCTATTCATATAATGCAGTTTTTTAAAATAAGACGAAAAATAAGATGTTCTCAATAGAAAAGAAAAACCAAGCGACTTGGCTTCACTGCAAAATCAATGAACAAGACGAAATCATTAAATTTGCTCCCTACACCCTAAAAAGCGAACGTTCCGAGTATCAAATCGAACAAGAATACGGGTTGAATGAATACGCTGAGCTCAGCAAGGATTTCGTTGATTTTGAACCGGGAAGCACTGAGGAAATACTCTTATCTTTCGTTAAAACAGGCGACCCGTCTCTACTTGAAAAGGCCGAACTAATTCTTTGTGATCGCCCTAAGAAGAATAATATTTCGCGGAACCTCGCAATCTTCGACCCTAAAAGTGGTCAGTTATATTTTATTGGTGGTTTAGGCCTTATTAGTCCCACCGAAGATCACACCACATTCGTTCTTAAAGACCCTTTATTAGGTGAGTTTTATGGCGAATACCAAGAAGAACGCGGGAACCCCGCAGGCGGGACACAGTACTTCAGCGATGAAGGAATCAAAGGTTCTATTAACAGATCAATCGTAGGCACACTGGAATACAACACTGGCTTGTATCATGCCGAGAGAAAAGCACTAGAAAATGAAAAGCTAAAAGAGAAAGGCTTAAACTGTCCTAGCTTCATCGCTGCTGGAAAGATTCTCAATTACGAAAATGGCAAATTTGGTTTTACTATTTATCGTAGTAACTTAACGCCGGACTACATGTTGAATCTTGGTATCTATGTCAATGAGCAAGGGCAGCTAAAGAAAAACTACTTAGACTATTTGGCCTCTAAATATTCGCAGCTCTACACGCTTCATAGTGATATTGGCGAATCTCATGGACAGCCATCACTGACCAATACGCTTGGCGAAATAGACATTAATCAAACGAACAATAACATTCGTTGTCAGATTAAAGATTTTGAAACGAACCATCCGCTCCCGACGAACACTGATTTGATTATCGAAGAAGGAATTAGCCCCATACCGTGCGGTTGGTATACAAAAAAATCTCCTGCAGCTGGCGCACAACTGTATGACCTTCAGCATGCTCTGCTGCAAGAGTTGAATGTGCTTGCACTCACATTGAGTTCAATCCAACATCCTCAACAGAAGTTCAATTATCTCGCGCATCAATGCGCAACGATATTGCTGCATGCTAGTACACAATACGCAATATGTTCCGAGGAAAAGTCACGAGAAGCGATCCAATTTGCGATTGATACCTTCATTGAAATTCTGAAGAAAACGCAGTCGTTCAGTCACTATAACGAAGTCATCTCAGGAGTATTTACACACAAATTGTTTTCGTTGAGCGATGCATTTTCTGAACAAGTCAAAATCTACGCCGAAGAAAAAGAACCTGAGGTTGTCGCTTAACTAATACAGCGGTGAGATGATGTGATTAAGACGCGTCTATAAATGCGTCTACTTTAGAGCGTTCAGGTATCGATGTTTGCGCGCCGAAACGCGTCACTGAAATCGCTGCAGCAGCATGGGCAAAACGAATCGCTTCATCGATCGTTTTGCCTTCTAACATGGCCGTCACTAACCCCGCGTTAAATGTGTCACCCGCAGCAGTGGTATCAAGAGCTTGAACACGAAAGCCTGCAATCAACTCACTCACCACCGCATCACCTTTCATGCTTAACCAAACACCTTTTGCTCCCAAGGTAATTAGCACGCAATCAATACCTTTTTCATGAAGCACATTAGCTGCTAATTGTGCTGATAAATCATCCGTCACGCTAACGCCAGTCAGCACCTCTGCTTCGGTTTCGTTAGGCGTAATGATATCGACACACGCTAACAATTGATCATCCAACGCTTGTGCAGGAGCTGGGTTTAAAACAACTTGTGTTCCGGCAGCATGTGCCGCTTGAACAGCGCGTCGAACACCATCCATCGGAGTTTCTAATTGGAGCAATAAGGTATCGGCTTGCGTAATCGTTTCAATATTCAGATTCACAAGTTCTTCGGTCAGCGCATCATTTGCTTCAGCGGATAAACAAATACTATTTTCACCACTATCAGCCACTTGAATCATCGCGATGCCAGTTGGTGTTTGGAGTTGGACATGCAGCTTAGAAATGTCGATACCATCAGCACGAAATCGGTCCAACATATTTTGACCAAACGTATCATCGCCGACCGAAGCAATAAAACAAACATCTGCACCTAAGCGCGCCGCAGCAACTGCCTGATTTGCGCCCTTCCCTCCGGGAATCACTTGGTAATTTCGCCCAAGCAAGGTTTCACCTGGGCGCGGAAAGGAAGGCACTTGCAATACATGGTCGGCGTTCACACTTCCCAGAACAACAAGCTGCGACATCTGTAATCCCTTACTTAGAAATAATTTTTAATGGCACCGCGACGGTTTTCTCTACTTGCTCTCCGTTAAGAGCTTTTACCGCCATTTCAACGCCAAGCGATCCAATTAAATCTGGTTGCTGAGCGACAGTTGCACCTAATAGGCCGCGGTTTACAGCCGCTACGCCATCGTCTGTTCCATCAAATCCAACAATTAATACGTCTTTGCCTGCCGCTTGCACCGCTCTTAATGCACCCAATGCCATCTCATCATTCTGAGCAAATACTGCTTGTACTTCAGGGTTGCCTGCTAACAAGTTTTCCATCACATTCAGCCCCTTGGTGCGATCAAAGTCTGCTGGCTGGCTAGCGAGAAGTTGAATGTTGCTAGCTTCAACCGCTTTCATAAAGCCCTCGCCACGCTCGCGCGCTGCCGAAGTACCTGCTAAGCCTTCAAGCTGAATCACTTTTGCGTCTGCACCAACTTTATCAACAATAAACTGCCCAGCCATTTCGCCACCAGCAACGTTATCAGAGGCAATATGAGTGACGACTTCTCCGCGCGAAGCGCCACGATCCAAGGTTAACACGGGGATTTTGGCGCGATTAACCATGCGAATAGCATTGGCCGCCGCGTCTGAATCTGCTGGATTAAGTAAGATTGCTTTCACCCCACGAACCGTCAAATCTTCAATGTTCGATAGTTCCTTGCTTGGGTCGTTTTGTGAGTCGAGCACGATGAGTTTATATCCCAACTCTTTTGCCTTGGCTTCAGCGCCGTCTTTCATCGTCACGAAGAAAGGGTTGTTTAAGGTGGAGACTACAATAGCCAGTGTGTCAGCTGCCTTTGTCATCATAGAAAAAGAAGCCAACACCAATAAGGTTGAAACAAGAGTAATCAGTTTTTTCATCTTTATGTCCTTGGTCTTGTGTGATCGAGACAGCACATTTCGACTCGTTATTACGTCATTAACAACAGATTATTTACTTCGATTATCCACGAGTACCGCCAGTAATATTACGACTGCTTTTGCAATCATTTGATAGTACGACGAGACATCTAAGAGATTCAGAGCGTTATTTAAGAAACCGATAATTAGGGCACCAATCAGAGTCCCTATAATTCGGCCCTTGCCTCCCATTAAGCTAGTTCCACCGAGTACCACTGCGGCAATAGCATCTAACTCATAACCCATACCAGCTGTCGGTTGCGCAGAAGATAGCCGCGAGGTAACAATGATGCCGGCAAGTGCTGCGAGAAAACCACAGATCGCATATACACCGATTTTAATTCGATCAATATTGATACCAGATAATCTTGTTGCCGCCTCGTTGCCGCCAAGGGCATAAACGTAACGGCCGAAACGCGTGTGGTTGAGTACATACCAACCAGCACCAAAAACGACGACCATAATCCAAACAGGAACAGGAATACCAAACGCATAGCCTGTACCGAACCAAGCAAAACTATCGGCAGTATCAGTAAAGCCAGTTGAAATGGGTCGACCGTCGGTATAAACCAAGGTTACGCCGCGCAGCAAGGTCATAGTCACTAAGGTTGCTATGAAGGCTTGCACCCTCCCCTTTGAAACAATCACACCACTAATAGCGCCGAGCAGTGCACCTGCGAGCAATGACGCAGGAACTGCGATCATTACCGGCACCTCTAAACCAATCATGCTCGCACAAATAGCACCACATAATGCGAGTACCGAGCCCACACTTAAGTCAATGCCAGCGGTCAGAATCACAAAGGTCATGCCCACTGCGATAATCGCGTTGACAGATGTTTGGCGTAAGATGTTGAGTAGATTATCAACCGTAAAGAAATTCGGGTTTAGAAAAGACACCACTACAATCAAGAGCAATAAAGCGATTAATGACTTCTGCTCAATCAGCCATTCTTTGCTGAAAATTTTGTTACGCACCGCATCGACCACGTTTATGCCTCCACTTCCGCTGTTGTCGCTTGCTGTTGAGTTTGACCCACCGCACATGCCAAAAGTAACTCTTGATCAGCCTCTTCAGCCTTGAACTCACCAGTCAGTTTGCCTTCATGCATTACCAAAATTCGATCACTCATACCTAGTACTTCTTGCATTTCGGACGACACCAAGATGATGCTCATACCCTGCTCTTTAAACTGGTTAATGAGTTGATAAATCTCTTTCTTCGCGCCCACATCTACGCCACGTGTCGGCTCATCCAGGATAAGCACATCGGGTGATGTCATAAGGCCTTTTGCAATCGATACTTTCTGTTGGTTTCCGCCAGAGAGATTACCAATCATCTGCGACTGGCTTGGCGTTTTCACATTGAAGGCTTTGATAAACTCATCCACTTGCGCACGTTCTTGTGCCGTTTCGATGCGTCCTGTTTTGGTTAAGTCTTTTAAAGAAGACAAGGTCATGTTTTCTTTCACCGATAGGCACAACACTAAACCGTCTGCTTTTCGATCTTCAGAAATGTAAGCAATTCCTGCCTCAAGTGCTTGCTGCGGACTCTTTGGTTCGACCACTTTGCCATTGAGCTTCATTTCACCAGCGTTTTTAGATTCAGCACCATAAATGGTTTTCATTAATTCAGTTCGCCCAGCGCCCATTAGACCAGACACACCTAAAATTTCGCCTTTTCTTAACTGAAAACTTATATCTTTGATATAAGCGCCGCTCAAACCAGAAACTTCAAGACAAACACCATCGTGCTGTACAGGAATCCTTGGATATTGTTCTTCCAACTTACGGCCGACCATTAGTTCGATCAATTCATCTTCATTGGTCTGTACCACCAAAAGTTCCCGAATAAACTTGCCATCTCTTAGCACCGTAATGTCGTCGCACATTTCAAAGATCTCTTTAATCCTGTGCGAGATATACACAATGCCGCATTGCTGCGCGCGTAATTCATCAATGACTTTGAAAAGAGATTTGGTTTCTTTATCGGTAAGAGCATCCGTCGGTTCATCCATGATGATCACCTTGGACTCAAACGAGAGCGCTTTGGCGATTTCGACCATTTGCTGTTCGCCAAAACGCAAGGTGCCTAGCAAGGCTTTGGAACTGTATGGAACATTTAAACGCGCCAAGAGCTGATCGGCATGTTCAAACATTTTCTTCCATTGAATTTTGCCAAAGGCATTGGTCGGTTCGCGTCCTAAGAATATGTTTTCGGCGATGGTTAGCTCGGGAACGAGATTCAATTCTTGATGGATAATACTGATCCCCACTTCTTGCGATTCACGTGGACCAGAGAAAGAAACCGTTTCGCCTTGATAATGAACGCTCCCACCGTCAGAGCGGTAGATGCCAGTTAGCACTTTCATCATTGTGCTTTTTCCTGCGCCGTTTTCACCCATTAAGGCCATCACCCGCCCGGGGTAAACACTCAAACAAGCTTTATCTAAAGCTTTCACTCCAGGGAAAGACTTCTCAATATCTTTCAGTTGTAAAATAGCCTCAGTCATCATCCCATCCCTAAGAGCGCTGCACTCAAAACACAACGCCTGATTGAAATATGACATTGGCATATGGGCTGCACTCGCCCGTCCGAACGACCGCTAAACTATCGCAACTTATGTCTTTGAACTCCTCATGACTAACATAATGACGAGAAATATCAGCGCCTTGATCACGCTCTGCATCATCAAGTAAGCCTTCCAAAATCTGGTGGGCAGAAGGGTTATGCTCTTTTATTTCATGCGCGATGAACACCGCCTCGACTTGCAGTTCCGATAGAACCGTTCGCACTGTATCCTCAAAGCTCGGTACGCCATGCGTTAATGCCAAATCGATACGTTCTACGTCATCAGGGATCGGTAAACCGGCATCGGCTATCGTCATTTCATCACCATGTCCCATACTGGCAATGAGATGTGAAACGTCAGAGTTAAGAAGAGCGCTTTTCTTCATTATGTTTTCCCAAGCAAGCTTTTTTGCGCCCTTAAGCGTAGTCGTTAGTTTTTGTATTGCTTAGCTCTTACGTAAAAATTTGTTTGAGAGAATTTTCGAGAGAGTTACAAACGAAAGATCCTTAAAACAACGAAACATATTTCATCTTTAATTCGCACCTCAGCTGACTTATTCTAGGACGCTATAACAAAACAAAAGTCTATCAAGGTGATTTATGTCGTATTTTCGCTCTCTTAGTGTTCGCTCAGTTCGGGCTCTATGCCTTCTTCTTATTGTCTCGTTTTTACCGCTTTCCACAGCAACAGCAGGCATGGTGGGAACGGATCAAATTATTCAGTTACAAACAGCGGAAATTGAGCGCAGCCAAATTCTAGATCGCCTTCAAGCAGATGATGCGAAACAAGCGCTAGCGGCACTTGGTGTCGACGCGGCTGAACTAGAGCAACGCGTCGCAAACATGACAGCAGAAGAACTCAGTGCATTTAATGCACAAATTGACGAATTACCTGCTGGCGGCATTGGTGTATTCGCTTTAATTGTCTTCGTTTTATTGCTTATGATTGTCTTGGACTTACTCGGTACAGTCGATTTCTTCCCCGCAATTAAAACGATTCAGTATTAATCAGTAGGCTCCAATGACCTTAAGCCACCCCTCTTACGCCAGCTTAAAGCTGGCGTTTTTGATTATGTTCTTGAGTGCAGTAATAAGCGGTTGTGCTAGCTATCCGCAGTCTCGCGCACTTATGTCTGAGATAAGCTCTGACATTCCCCGTCAGCATCAACTTGATGTGCCGTTTGTCACCCAAGAAGATTATTTCTGTGGCCCAGCCGCGCTGAGCATGATGCTACAAGCTCAAGGCTTGAACCCTGAACTCTCAACGCTTGTGAATATGGTCTACGTGCCAGAGCGTCAAGGAAGCTTTCAAATAGAGCTTAAAGCTGCAGCTCGCCGCTTCGAGTTAATTCCCTACGAACTCGCTCCAACTATGAAATCCGTATTTCACGAGGTTTCTAGGGGCAATCCAGTTTTAGTGCTACAAAACCTTGCGCTCGGAAGCCATCCTGTATGGCACTACGCTTTAGTAGTTGGTTATGACCTTGATGATAAAACAGTGACTTTGCACAGTGGGCTCGAAGCAAACACAACTATTGCTCTTGGCACATTTGAACGCACATGGGCCAACAATGCGCCGAGTTGGGCGATTGTCATTTTGCCGCCGCACAAAGTCCCCGCCACGGCGTCACCATTGCCTTATCAAAAGACCCTAGAAGAACTTATTGAAGTTGGGCAGACGTCCACTGCCGTGGATGCGTATTACCATGCAAAGGAAGTATGGCCCGGGCAAAGCACATTCAATTTTGGTTTGGCCAATCTGCTCTACCAGCTCAATGAATTCGAAGAAGCACAAACCATGTATTTAGAAGCCATCCTTAAAACGCCGAACATCGCAAGTTATTGGAATAACTTAGCCTATGCCTTGGCAGAGCTATCTTGCGACAATGCAACTCAAGCAGTGCAATGTGCTCTCGCACTCGCGCCAAAAGAACAGAACTTCAAGAGCTCGAGCAAAGACATTGAAGCGATGCTAAACGCTAATTCTGAACCAACCGTGCAGTGCGCAGTACTTCCGAACTGTCCCATTCAGTAGTTAAGATTCATATGCGAACAACATCAAAACCCTTAATACTCATCCTCGCCTTACTGGTATTTAGTGCTTATTCATTTGCGGATGAATCTACGATTGAATGGTCACCGAGCTTTGAAAAGGCAAAGGTGCTCTCGAAAGTACGATCAAGCAAGTTGGCTGAGCTTTCAGGTTTAGTAGCAAGCCATAAAAATGAAGGGCTCTATTGGGCGCATAACGATAGCGGCAATGACCCAAGTATCTATTTACTTGATCCTTCAACGGGTGAAGTCAAATTAGAGGTTGAATTAAAAAACACAAAAAACAAAGACTTTGAAGACATTGCGATCCAACAGATCCAAGGTAAAACCTATATCTTGATCGCCGATATCGGCGACAATCGCGCTGTTCGCTCAGAGCTATTTATCTACCGCATCCTAGAGCCAAAATTTGAGACTGATAGTATTATGCAGCTCGCGCCAGAGCGAATGACGCTTTCTTATCAAGAGGGCCCGCGCGATGCAGAAACCTTAATGGCCGACGGAAAAAACGTGTATCTACTCAGTAAACGAGAAGACAACAACCTTCTTTATCGTTTTGAGTTTAAGGGCAATTCGTCGCTGACTGCAGAATCCATTGGCAAGATCGCGATAAAAAACATTACGGCTGGAGACATCCGAAATGGTGAGATCGCCCTACGCACTTACCCGCAGATTTATTTTTGGCCCGTAAGTGATTTGAGTGTTGAAGAACGCTTACTCACGATTCCACCACAATTATTAGACACAAGTCCTGAACCACAGGCTGAAGCCATTGCCTTTACGCAGGAAGGCGATTTGATATCGATCTCTGAAAAACCGTTCTTCGTTTCTCAGCTCATTAATTTTTATAAGAGAACTAAAAGCGATGAGTATGAGTAAATAACCCTAAGCAAATTCTAAGCACCCTATCTAAAAGCGAATAACAATAATGAACCTATCCAATCCAAATTTACTGCTCATCACTGGCGCCATCTGTATGCTCATGTCTCTTGGCTTAGCATGGCTTTCCTCGCTGATTCTTTATGCCAAGATGAGCTCACTGAAAAAGATCTTCCCTGCGACCCATCAGCTCATTCGTGCGCATATAGATTACATGCTGATGTTTATACTGTTAGTTGCAGCATTCTTTTTACAAGAACGATTTGAGATAGTGCTACCGAGCTGGGTCATCGTCTTGCTCTGTGTTGGCTCACTCTACAACCCTTTCGGTTTTATCATTTTGGCGATTAAGCCTGAACTCGCAAACCCCAAAACCTTTGCCGACAAAGCCAAAACTTTACTGGGTTTTCTTCCTGCCACGCTAGGTTACGGGTATTTGATGATCGCCCTAATCTCGACGCTAATCGGCTAATGCGTTTAATCAAATTAAGGTAAAAATAGAAAGCTAAGAAGAGAGCGAGGAATCTCGCTCTCTTTATTGGTGCTAGTCGTCGAAACGAATCTTCGCGAATACACCCGCATGATCCGAAGGATACAAGTTACTGGTATCGGTCATATCCGCCGATGAATCGCCCAAAACTTTTACCTTCACACGCTCAAGCTCAAGCTCACTTCCATTAAGCTTCAAGAATACATGATCAATACGTGATGATAAGGTTGCCGTTTCATCTGATACAGCATCATCAAAGCAGCACGTAAGACCTTCACCACGAATCTTATCTTGCATCAGCCAAGTATCACCATAGCCTGTTCCAGTAGCCTGAAGATAAGGAGGTACCAATGGCAATCCATCTAAGCCTGGAATACCTGATGCAGACACAAACGGTGTGTCACGAGGGTCACTATTAAAGTCACCAAGCATAATTATTGGGTTAGTGTCTGAGCTTGTCGCATCAACAATTTGAAGCAACTCATTCATTTGAACGGCTTGCAAAGACTTAAATGGCTCTGAACCGCCGACTTCCAAATGCGTGTTCACGATACGGTAGTCTGCGCCCTTCACGTTCACATCTAAGATATTATAACCACGCGTAAATGAGGCCTGTACGCCATTAATGTCGACCACACCATTGACCGTAAAGTTTCCGCTTAAAGCATTTGAGTAGCTAACTTTCTTACGCACGAGAACGATATCTCTATCTTGTAGACGAACATCTCCCAAGATCGGGCCTTCCGCAGTAATACCCGCAACGAATGGCAACTCAATATCGGCATTGTCGACAGACGCTGCCACTTCGTAACTTAGTCCACGCGCTTCTAAATTCGCCATAAGAATTTCTAGAAAATCATAAACTACGTCGGAAGCTTGAGCAGGGTTCCCAATCAAAAAGTCACCCGGAATTTGCGTACTCCAAATAGATACTTCTTGTAGGCCAATGACGTGAGGCTTACGGCTCACAATTTCATCCGCTAATGCACCAGCACGCTCAGGGAAGTTTGTTGCTTGTGCAGTTTGAAAAACTTCAGTAACCGCAAGAGGTACAGCAAGTGGATCAGGATCTTGAGCTGCAGCGAGTACAGGAAAGATATCTGCACCAAGGTAAACATTACGAGACAAGACTTTGATTTTCTCGTCGTCAGCAAAGGCTAAAGGTGCCGCTAAGCCTAGCGCGAGAACACCCGCTAATAGTTTTGACTTCATTATAATTCTCCATTCTTTTATTTTTATTCGAGCCTTCGAATAGAAAGCAATGATTAGAATGGAATGGGCGGACACGTTATGGAAGAGGCAAGCTTATGTTTTGCGACAAGGTGTGCATAAAACAACCAGAACAATAAATGGGAGAATGTCTTGAGAAACACGAACAATGAAAAAGATTGAATCAAGAGCACCGCGATCTTGATTAAACACACATCAGATCCGTTTATCTGCTAGTATTCCGCCCATCTACAGTAACGCATCATGCGCCGCTGCCTTTCTTTCAATGACGTGAGTTTTAACCGTGTTTTTAGACTTAGACGAACAACTGCTCGACGCAGTAAAAGAAGCTGGTTTTCAATCGCCGACAGCGGTGCAAGATGCCTGTTTTGAACCCGCCCTTGATGGCCAAGACCTGTTCGTGAGTGCAGAAACCGGTAGCGGTAAAACAGCGGCTTACTTACTCCCAACATTTGAGCGTTTGCTCGGACGCGACCAAGGCGAACCGCTGGCATTAATTCTGGTACCTACGCGCGAACTTGCTCAGCAAGTACTTCGTCAGGCTAAACAGCTAGGCCGCTTTACCGATCTTACCTTCGGTATCGTCAGCGGTGGAACAGACATCAATAAACAAATTGAGTTGGTAAAAAATCCACCTCAAATCATCATCGCGACGCCGGGTCGTTTATCAGAAGTTGTCACGCGTGACGACTTTGATTTAAGCAGTATTGAAGCGCTGATTCTTGATGAAGCAGACCGACTACTCGACATGGGCTTTAGCGATGAAGTGCTATCGATTGCGGAACATTGTTTGGCGCGCATGCAAACCTCTATGTTCTCAGCGACACTCGCAAACAAAAGCTTACGCGGTCTTGCCGAAGCTTTGCTAACAAACCCTGAAACACTTGAGCTATATCAAACCAGTGACAAACACCAAGACATCACACAGCAAATTATTTTTGCTGACGACAAGGCGCATAAATTTAAACTAGTTCAGTGGCTAATCGAGAACGAAGAATACAAACACTGCGTGGTGTTCTGTAATTCAAAAGAACAAGCCGACCAAGTTTATCGGGTGATGCAACAGCAAAATATTAGTGCTGGTATTCTGCATGGTGATAAAGATCAAAAGCAGCGTAATCTAGTGATGAGCAAGCTGCGTCGTGAGCAAGTCAAAGTACTGATTGCAACAGACGTTGCCGCGCGTGGTTTAGACATCGAAGGCATGGATTTAGTGATCAACTTCCAAATGCCTCGCCGTGGTGATATCTATGTACACCGCATTGGTCGAACGGGTCGAGCTGGCGAAAAAGGTACGGCCGTGACACTCATTGAGGCGGCTGAATTCAACCTTATGGCAAGTATTGAACGCTATCTAGAGCAACGCTTTGATCGCCGCAAAATCAAAGATCTTGAAGGCAACTATAAGGGCCCTAAAAAGCTCAAGTCTTCGGGCAAAGCTGCAGGCAAAAAGAAGAAGAAAAAGAAAAAATAAACCCTATAATCTTGGAAACAGCATTGGGGTCAGAGTGTTTTTGCTCTGACCCCAAGTAATTCATGGCTCAGTTATGCCTCTCGTCATTTCACACAATGTTCAAATCCCTGACTACGAGCTCGATTTCTCGGCGATTCGTGCACAGGGTTCTGGAGGGCAAAACGTCAACAAAGTCTCAAGCGCTATCCATCTTCGTTTTGATATACCAAGATCATCTCTACCCGATTTTTATAAAGAACGATTGCTCGCATTGAGTGATAGCCGAATCAATAAAGACGGCATCTTAATCATCAAATCGCAAGAATTTCGAACCCAAGAAAAGAACAAACAAGAAGCCTTGAACCGCCTACTTGCTATCATTCAAAAAGCGACAGTAGTTCAAAAGACACGCCGAGCCACCAAGCCAACACGAAGCTCGCAAAAGAAACGCTTGGATAAAAAAACGCAACGCTCACAAACGAAGAGCATGCGTGGCAAAGTGAATTACTGAGATTTGAAAAGAAAAGTTGATGTAGAGCCTTTTAGCTACTCATCACTTCACAAGATACTTTATTTGGGTAAAGCCAAAGTCATAGGCCTTGCTCGAAACATGCTCAAGCTCAATATCTTGCTCTGTATGGCCGAACAAACTAATTCCTTCACCAATTAATACAGGAACGACTGTGATCGTCATATCTGTGATTAATCCTTTAGACAAAAAGCTTTGAATGACCGAAGCACCATCAATATATAAACGCTGATTTCCTTCGGCAGATAAGCGCTGAACCAGATCTTCTGGAGCTTCTTTACTGATAGTAATCTTGTCGGATAACTCATTAGGAACGCTAAGATCTCGTTGGCTTAGAACAATCACTGGGACCTCATAAGGCCAAGTACCAAAAGACAACACTTTCGCATAGGTATTGCTACCCATCACCAAAACATCAACCGTAGAAATAAAA
>NZ_LWFH01001444.1:0-79219 GCF_001635725.1 Oleiphilus sp. HI0066 | reverse complement strand
ATTTGTAATAAGTCCATTCAATTTATTTTAAGTGTTCGGTTTATGTTTTTTTACTGCATGTCTCTTTTCGGTTGTGTGCGGCGATTTGTTGTTCGCGTCATGGCCCTGGTTTGCTTGGTAACGGTTTCACTCCCAGCGTTGTCGGAAGAAATGCTTGAAAAAGTTTTGAAGCTAACTCGGTCGTCACATGAAGTTGCATCCGCGTCGCAAACTAGAATCGATCAGCTCTCTGAAAAGACGCGTCAAACAGTAGATGAAGTTCTAGCAGCCGAGCGTCAACTCAATCTTGTTAAAGCCTACAATATTCAAATGCGTCGCTTGATTCAGGCGCAGGAAAAGGAAAAGGTAGAACTGCAGCAGCAGATTGATTCTATTTCCGAAACTGAACAAGCCATGCTGCCGTTGCTTGTTGTGATGGTCGATCGACTAAAAGAGCTAGTGCAGGAAGATCTTCCTTTCAAACTAGCGCAGCGTAAGGCTGAATTGGATTCACTTTTCGCATTAGTTGACCGCGCCGATATTAGTATCGCTGAAAAATATCGCCAAATTCTTGAAGCGTATGAGAACGAAGTTGCATACGGCCGCACCATCGAAACTTATACCGCAGATTTGATCGGTTCAGAGGAACAGGTGCAAGTTAGTTATCTGCGAATTGGGCGTACCTCGCTTTACTATCAGACACGTGATGGCTCTGAAGGGGCGTTGTGGCTCCCAGCTGAACAGCGTTGGGCGCAATTAGATCGAGGTGAAAACCTTAATTTAAGTAAGGCGATGCAGATTGCTTTGCAGCAACGTGTTCCAGAGTTGTTAGCTTTACCACTTGTCACAGCAGCGAAGTAGGGGGCTGACATGAAACAATTTACTTTAGGCAAAGTACTTGGTCTTCTGTTAATCGTGAATGCAGGTCTGTTTTTTGCCCAAAAAAGCCTGGCCGAAGATTCGCAAAATGTAGATTTTATTGCGCTCGCAAAGTCGATTGTGAAGAACGACGCAAAAGAAAATGCTGAGCGTGAGCGTGTATCGAAACTTGCTTTGGCTGAGCAGAAGCGTTTGCTTCGCCAAACAAATCAGGAAATTGCTGAGGAAGAAAAAGAAAAGCAACGTTTGAAAGCCTTGTTTGATAAGAACGAAGACGACATCGCAACTCTTCAAGAAAAACTCGATTTAGCGAGCGGCACACTTGGCGAAGTATTTGGTGTTGCGAAAGAAAGCGCGCTGGATTTAATTCCTAGCCTTGAAGATTCGATGACCAGTGCACAATTTCCTGATCGTATTACAGCATTGCGTTTTGCCGAGACCAGTAAGGTGCCAACCCTTCTTGAGCTACAAGCCTTATTCAGTAGTTTTGAAAGTGAAATTGTTGAATCAGGGAAGATTGAATTATTAGATCTTCCCGTTGTTGCATTGGATGGAAAAACTTCCCCTAAGCAAGTGCTTCGTATCGGTACCTTTAGTGCGATGGATGAGCGAGGTAATTACCTAGCTTGGGATCTTAGCAAGCAACAATTGAGCGAACTACCGACCCAACCTTCAGAGACGTTTTCGCAGATTCCGCAATTGGATACTGCAATCCCTACCACACTGTTAATTGATCCAACGCGCGGCGAATTGTTTGCATTGCTTGACCGCGAGCCAACGCTTCAAGAGCGTATTGCACAAGGCGGGAACATTGGCTACATCATTATTGCGCTTGGCTTGATTGGTTTATTGATAGGCCTATACCAGCTATTGAAATTGCTTAAGGCTGAGTTAGGCGTACGCAAACAATTACAGTCTCAAGACCTACGACAGGACAACCCCCTAGGTCGCGTATTGCATGCAGTTAAATCTGCCGATGTAGAGAATGATAATGACGCGCTTGAGCTAAAAGTTGATGAAGCAGTGATGGCAGAATTAGCAAACCTCGAACAAGGCCAAAGCTTTTTGAAATTACTTGCCGCCGTTGCGCCATTATTGGGGCTGCTTGGTACGGTTGTAGGTATGATCGCAACCTTCCAAAGTATTTCAGTGTTCGGAACGAGTGATCCAAAACTAATGGCTTCTGGTATTTCGCAAGCCTTGATGACGACCGTGCTTGGTTTGGTGGTCGCTGTGCCTATTTTGTTCGCACACAGCGTATTAACTTCGCGCAGTCGCCGTATTGTTCAGATTCTTCAGCAGAAGAGTTTTGGCGCTCTTGGTTCTCTGAACCAAACAGATTCAAAAGCAGCATAAAGCGAGAGGCAAGCGATGCTACTAAGCATTGATGAATGGATCTTAGAGCTAGGCTTCTTTTTTCAGTCTGGTGGATGGGTGCTATACGCCATTCTTGGCATGACCTTTTTGATGTTAATGATTCTGGCCGAGCGCTTTCTATTTGTGTTTACCGCATACCGTGGTGTAAAACGCAGTTTATGTGCTTCTATAGACGAGCAGCAGAACTGGCGTCTGGTGTTAAGCAAAATCTGCGATGCACAGATCGAGCTGAATAGTTCTATGTCCTTGCTTAAAACCATTATTGGTTTATGCCCTTTACTTGGACTACTTGGCACGGTTACCGGCATGATTCAGCTGTTTGATAGCTTGGCGGTTTATGGTACGGCAAATCCACGTTTGATGGCGTCTGGTGTAGCAAGTGCAACCTTCCCTACGATGACGGGGATGGCGGTTGCGGTAATTGGTTTGATTTTTCATGGTCGCTTACAGCGTGTCGTTACCGCTGAGACCCGTTTTTTGCAGAAGCAAAAACAAGCACTTTCAGTGAATGGCTAACATGCCGTTTAAATTAGGAATACAGAATGCATCAACGAATACTCATTGGAGAGCAGCAAGAAGAGGCAGAAGTGAATATGACACCGATGCTCGACATCGTGTTTATCATGCTGATCTTTTTTATTGTTTCTACCTCTTTCGTTCGTGAATCGGGTATCGAGATCAAGCGCCCTGTTGCGTCCACTAGTGATACGCAAACTAAAACCGCTGTTTTGATTGCCTTGTCGGATCGTGAGGAAATTTGGTTAGACCGCAAGGTGGTGGATGTGCGTATGATCCGTCCAGCGCTTGAGCGTATGAAAACCGAACAAGCTGATGTCAGTGTGGTTGTGCAAGCGGATGAGGCGTCAAGCACAGGTAGCTTAGTTGCTTTGATCGACCAAATCCGTCAGGCCGGTGTGCCGTATACCGTCGCAACGAAGTCGAAGTAGGTGGCAGCGTCCGTGTCGGTATTGTCCCTCGAAAGTCGTTATGCGCGTTATGCGTTCTTGATGCCTTTGGCATTAGTCGCCTCAACCATCATTTTTAGTATTTTGTCGGGTGTTTCGTCGCCAGATTTTAAGCAAGAGCAAGTGGCGGCTCAGTCTGTCGATTTGAGCTTTTTGTTTGTTGAGCAAGATAGTGACCTTCAACTGCGAGAACGCGCCAAACCAGACGAGCCTGAATTGATAGAGCAGCCTCCCGTTGAGCCAATGCTTAATCGGCCAATGCCTAAAAATGACTTGGCCATCGAGCCAACGCCTATAGATATCGCCGTGCCTAAAATTACGCTGAACGTAAACGTCGATATGTCGCTTAATCTCTCTGGTATTAGTATGGAGGCGCCCAATGCGAACTCCGTGTCCGTTGATATTCCGTTTCAATCGAATCTAGTCGCGACAAAAGACATCGCTCCGCAATATCCTTCGCGCGCCTTGCGTAAGAAAATAGAAGGCTCTGTGACAGCAGAGTTTGTCGTTGGGGCTGATGGTAAAGTGAGAGAAGACTCAATTACCTTCGTTGAAGCGACGCCAGAAGGCGTGTTTGAAAAGGCTGTCGCGCGGTCGCTACGTCGATCGAAGTTTCAGCGTATGGAAATCGGTGGTACCTATACGCCTTTTAAAGCACGTAAAACCTATGTGTTTCAAATTCCGAAGTAATGCGTATGTTTAGATTTATTCTTATTTGCTCTTTATTTAGTTTCGTGAGTTTTTCTTATGCAAATTCTTTGTCCCCTTATGCGTATAAAAAGTTACAAGCGGTGCAGAAACTGATTGAAGAGGATGCGTGGATTGAAGCGAAGGCACAACTTCTGATAATGGAAGAAGAGCTACGCAGCGACTTTGCTAAAGCCATTGTTCGCCAAACCTTGGGGCAAGTTGCGGTACATGAAGACGATTATCCAACGGCACTTGCCTATCTAACAAAGGCTTATGAAGCGAAGGTGCTTGACGATAATAGTCAGCAAAGCTTGTTGCATGGTATCGCACAACTGCATTGCGGCATTGAAGAATGGCGTGCGTGTCAGACAAAACTACAAAGTTGGATAGCGAGCAATACACAAAAAGCACGTGCGACAGACTATGTCATGCTGGCTCAAGCCTTTATGGCGACCGAAGATTGGGCGGCGATGGTTCCGCCTTTGCAAACCGCACTCTCAAAACGAGAGAGGGCGCCAATTGACTGGTATCGCATGCTCGTAGCGGCGCAGGTGTATCAAGAGCATTGGAAAGAAGCGGTTAAGGCGCAGCGTCGTTTAGTGAATCATTATGGTGATAAGGCAGAAGAATGGCGTCGTTTGGCAAGCTTCTATATGCAGCTGGGCGATCATAAAGGTGCCTTGGATAGTACGCGTTTGCCTCATCAGCATGGGCTTGAGCAGCATGAAAAAGATTATAAGCGGTTGGCTCAGTTGATGAATCAAGATGGTATGCCTTACAAAGCAGCTGTTGCGATTCAAGAAGCGCGGAACAAGAAAATCCTCGATAGCTCTGTTACTAACCTTCAACTAGAGGGAGCTTTGTTTTCTGAAGCAAAAGAATATGAGCAAGCCGCTTTAGTGTTTGAAGAATTACTTAAGCGCGCACCGAAAGTTAAGTATGTGAATAAGCTTGTTCAGATCTATTTTGAATCGCAAGAGTGGGCGGCGGTAGAAGTATTGTTGAAGCCGTGGTTGAAGAAGCATTCCGATAATTATCTGCAGTATATGTTGGCGATTTCCTATGTAAATCGTCACGAGTTCGATAAAGCAAAACAAGCCTTTGCCGAGATGCCGAGCGATCACGCGCAGGTAAAAAGTGTCGAAAGCTGGCTCAAGTATATCGCGAAGGTGCAAGCGGCCTCCTAAGCGTACTTTGAGCATTTGCTTGGTTAATATAAAAGTGGGAGCGCCAATGGTTATCGGCACAACGGGGTATGAAAAAGCAGTCGAGCGTTTTGCATCAGTAAGCCTAGGTTTATCTTTTGAAGAGATTAACAGTGATTTCTTCAAGCTTCTGCCACCACTTCCTGCAAGCGTATTAGATGTAGGAGCGGGTGTTGGTCAGAACGCAGCAGCGTTTGCGAATCTCGGTTATCACGCGGTTGCCGTAGAGCCCTTAAAAGAGTTCGTTGATATTGCGAAGGCGCATTTTCATGCACTTGATATTGAGTGGATAAATGATGCGCTTCCTAATTTACCCTCTCTCGAAAACCCTGCATATAAATTCGATTTTATTTTGGTGGATGGCGTTTGGCATCACCTTTGTCCAAAGCAGCGCCTTGCTGCGATCAAGCGCTTTAAAGCGCTGATGAATACAGGTGCTATTTGCGCCATATCTCTCCGTAATGGCCCAGCGGGCTTAGGTACGCATGTTTATCCAACCTGTGTGAGTACGCTTTGCGAAGAAGCGCAAATTCTAGGTTTTGAGATTGCACTGCGTATCGATAATCAAGACAGCATTTTACCCAACAAAGAAGACGTGAAATGGAGTAGGGTAGCCTTGAGGCTGCCTTAGATTTTCACTTGGTCAAGACGAAAAAAGCGCCGATTGGCGCTTTCTAATTGAGAATAGCTATTACCTTAGAATAGATATTTAGCCGTTAAGCTAGCATAGCGTTCAGGGCCTTTATAGCTTGACGCGCCAAGATCTTGGTCCGACACACCAACAATATACTCTTTATCAGTTAGGTTGGATACATTCAATTGAAGATCCACGTCAGCAAAACGGTACCCAAGCATAGCGTCATATAGGGTATATCCTGCTGTTTCATATATGTTGGTATCACTCACTGTGTTACCAATATAGCGAGCTCCAATACCTGCTCGGAAGCCATTTAGTACGCCGCCGCTAGGAATATACGAGATCCATGTATTTGCCATCTCATCTGCGACACTCGGTACTTTTAGTTTGCTAGCACCTGTCTGCTTTTGCTCAGTATCCAAATAGGTATAAGAGCTTTGGATATGGATGTCTTCAATTTGATGCTGAACAGAAAGCTCAGCGCCTTCGTACGAAGCGTCGATGACTTTGAAGTTCGCAGGATCTGTATCGGTGACGCGGTTGTCTTCATCAATTTGGAATATTGCAGCTGTCACTAAGGTGTTGCTGTCAGAAGATAAGAACTTCACACCAATTTCATGTTGGCTACCTTCGTTTGGATCAACAAGGTTGCCATTCTGGTCAGCATCATTGGGAGTAAAAGATTCAGCATAGCTATAGTAAGGGCTGATACCGTTTTCGAATTGATACATTAATGCAAAATCAGTATTAACGTCTTCTAGGGTATCGCTATAGCTCGTTGAGTCTGCAGCACCATAGATGCCAACACGATCGAAGCTTTGTTTGACGCGATCATATCGCACGTTCACTGAAGCGATCACATTGCCCGCTCTCATGATGTCTCCGAGATAGAGGCCGATCTGCTCATTGGAGCTGTCACGATATTCCCTTGTCGTTGGAATCGTCGTTGCGCCAGAATACTGGGGATCTAATAGGTTGATCTTCGAGTCTGCCAAGAAAGCACCCGGCAATACTGCGTTTGGGTTCATTGTAATGGTTTGGTAGAGCGCTTCGAGCACTGGATCTCGTGCGCGATCGTCAACGGTGTCTGCTTTGACGTAGTCCAAACCAATTTGTGCATTGTGCTCAAGTCCAAGCCAGTTACCATTGGCTTTCAACGCGAGATTATTTGCGAAGATCTCAAGTTCTTTTTCAGAGGCGTAGTGGAGTCTATATACATCGCCTGGAGCGGTTAGCGGCGGAAGAGTGGGCACTAGTGCTGGCAGGTAAGGCGGGGCAAAAGAGTAACCAATTGCTTGCGTATATTGGTACGTTGACTCGGATTTCCAATATCGTGTGTTGGTCGTCAATGTGAGCATGTCATTCAAATTGTGTTCAAACATCGCAGAGACAGAATTAGACTCGGTTTCATATTTATCGAAATCAGGTTCGCCGACAAAAGTATTAGTATCGATATCTAGCTCAGTTAATGCCGGTAAAGGCGGGGCCGGAAAAGGTGGAGCTGGCGCGTAAAATCCTGGTGTTGCATCCAAACTAGGGATGAATTGCAAGGTAGAGCCCGTATCGTGCTTTTGATGTTTCGCTAAGATTGTTAGTTGAGTGTCTTCAGAAGGTTTCCATGTAAGGGATGGCATTAATACAAGTGCGTCGTCTTGAACATACTCGACTTCCGTGTCGGCATCACGATTTAAGGCAACAAAGCGGTATAGTAAACTTCCATCCTCATTGATCGCGCCAGTAGAATCAAACATGGTTTGTACTCGACTATTTTCACCGATTTGTACGCCAAACTCACCTTGGGCATCTTCCTTTGGAAGCTTAGAGTTGGCATTAATGATTCCGCCCAGTGCGCCTTGGCCGTATAAAGTTGAAGATGGTCCTTTAACGACTTCGATGTTCTCATAGGTGAAAATTTCAACGCGAGGCGCGTTGTAAAAACCTTCAAATGCTATAAAGCCGTCCTCAAATTGTTGAGGCTTGATGCCACGAATTTGTGAAGAGTCGAGGCGGGTGTCGATGCCAAACGGGCCCGCAAAAACACCAGAAGTATAATTTAATGTATCTTGTAGGTTGAGAGAGCCTCGTTCGGTAAACTCGTCATTGCTAATAATATCTACGGAGCGCGGAAGATCTTCTAATGATACATTTAATTTACTGGTTGAACTTGGTTCAATTTTTATGTCGTGCGCTTCTTTTGCATGCGTGCCCGTAACAACTGTTTGTTCCAGTTTTGTTGCATTGTCTTTCGTTTGTTCTGCGTACAGTAGATCAGGTGAAATACTCGCTAACGCAACAGCGATACTTATCGTTTTTTTGTTCATAGTCTTTTTACTTTTAAGTCCCATCGAATAAAAATTTGATTAAAACTAGTGCTGTAGGCATCCCTTCGAGCATATCTAGTTTGTCGTTCTATTATTATTTGTAATACGTATGAGAATTATTCGTATTATCATTTGCATGTCAAGAAAAAGTAATTAGAATCTTCGTAAACAGCATTAAACAATATGTTTTGCTTCACTTTTGAAAAGATAAAAAGGAAAGGAATGAACGACTGGGAAGAGCACATCACAATTGGGAATCGATTCTTTAAGAAAGAGGATTATCCAATGGCCTTAGCGCATTACAGTAAATCCTTAAATTGCGTGATGGTCGATTTGCCAAATCGCATTCAGACAGAGCCAGAATGTGTGATTAAAAGTGTTTTGATTAGCTATTTTAATATGGCTGATACGCACTGCCATCAGTATGATTTTGAAGATGCAGCAGTACAGTATGCTGGAGCATATCGTTTTGTTCAGCGTTTGTTGAACTCCTGTAATTGCTGTCTGTCTGAGCAGGCACGTTGCGAAACAATGAAAGCTTGTAACCGTTTGCATCACGAGTGGAGCAAGTTCATCAGTAAGCATGTTCAAGAGTTAAGCGAGACCAATCAAGAAACCTATGCTCATGCTCACAATATGTTTACCTTGATGTTTAGTCCAACAACGACATTGCACTGATTTATTTTTTATAACGGCCACTAAGCCGGTATCTGCTGTAGGCTTTTTTCAAACGAGAAGCGCAATTGAATCTGTATTAAAGCCCGTCATAAAGTTCTTGATATCGCTCTAACAAGCCTTTTTCACTGAACTTATCGATAGCGTCTATATGCCAAACAAGGGCTGACTTAGGTAGCTTTCTTAGCGACTTATGGTTTGGCTTTTTAGTGGTGATAAATAAGATGGGAAAGTCTTCAATCATTGGGTCATCAAGAGTGGTTAAAGGCACGCCGATAGCATCCGCGAGAGCTTTTTGCTCGGGCTTGTCGATAACGACTTGAAGCACTTCTATTTGATTTAGCTTGTTATCAATTTCTAGTTGTACTTTGCGAAGAGCTTGGCTTATCTCGTTAAAGTTAGCATTTAATTGATCGAGTGTTTTGGTGAGAAGAGCGTGGTCTATAATTTTGCGCTTTGAGACTGCTAATAAGTCTCGATGAATAATGCCTAGCATCATGATTGCATTGGCAGGATTCAGCCAAAAATAATCAACATTATCACTGTTTGGCGTTACTGCGACTCGTTCCCCGTTAGGGATAAGTGCGTGTGCGGCGTCAATTTCTATCACGCCAATATTTTTAAGACGTATGGCGGGGTATATGTCGATACTTGGCCAGACAGAGGTCATTCCAAGTGCGATAACTGCATCTGGGAACGTTTGCTTATCTTGTCGTTTCAACCAGCCAGGTATGCGCTTAATGCTATAGCGTGCCGGTGGAATGTAGACTGTTTCAAAAACCGAGTTTTCGGCAAGCACTCGCGCCATACTGTCGAGCACGGGGATCGCGCTTGCGATTGTGATCGCTTTTTTTGGTGTTTGTGAAAGTAGCGCGTTGTCAGCATTAACATGCTTCTTTTCCGAGAGGGTAGAGCAGGCACTCATAAATATAAGGCTCGATAGCGTGACTATTAGTCGGTAGGAAAGAAAGCTCACTTTCATTGAATTACCTTTCATTTATCAATTCTTAGTTGTTTATTTGATCTCTAGTTTTATCGGGCGATTTTCGTTTGGCGATAGAGAAGTGATAGCAAAAACCACGCACAGGCAAAGAGTGTAATGGCCGGCCCAGCTGAAACTGGCCATTCACCGTACATGGGAATCAATACACCGAGCACAGACGCAGTTGATGAAAATAGTACGGATAGTACTAAGAGCTGTTTTAAGTTTGATGCGATTAATCGCGCACTTGCAGCAGGTATAAGCAGAAGCGCGCCGACTAAAACTGCACCGATAATCTTTACAGACGCAACCGTGATTAAGGCAATCATAATGACAAATGCATAGTCATGAAGGCGTGTGTTGATGCGCTGGCTGTGTGCTACTTCAGGTGATATCGCGACCAAATAAGCGTGGTTGCCATAGTGATAAGCCAGCACTGCAACGATGCTACAAATAATCACCAACATCACTAAATCATTCACCGTAGTGACGAGAATGGAGCCAAACATCACTTGTTCTATCAAGTGAGCGTTGACGTGTTTTGCAACATACAAAAGCAGAGCTGCCCCTAAGGCGAGAGCAAAGGATAAGAACACGCCAATTAAAGCGTCATAAGGAATGCTTGATCGTCCTTTGATCCACTGCAGTAACAGCGCGAAAAGAATAGAGAAACTAAATAAACTGATCAGTGGTGACTCTACTGGTTCACCCAGTAATATGCCGATGCTAACGCCGGTTAGTACGCTATGACCTACAGCCTCAGATAAAAACGCAAGTCGTTTTACGACAACAAGTGTTCCAAGTAAGCCTAGAAGTGGGCCTATCATCATGCTGGCAAGCAGGGCGTTTATAAGGAATTCATAGCCGAACATATCTGGCAATAAGCCCGCGTTCACCCAATCATTAAATTGGCCATAAATGATATTCAAGAAACTGCCCCTTCTTGATCAAAAGGAGTTTGCTGAACTTGAATGGTTCTAGGATCGATTTCTCGAATTGTTTTATCAACCCAGAAGCAATGATCACAATGCTCACGAATAAGTGTCCAGTCGTGCTCGATCATTAGTATCGTGCCGCCAGCCGCTCTAAACTTTTTTAGAATATTTATGGATTCTGTTTTTCCTTGCTCATCAAGTCCAGTCATTGGCTCGTCAAGAATGAGTAGCCCAGGATTTTGTAATAGTGCGGTTGCCAGCATTAAGCGTTGTCTTTCGCCGCCCGATAAATCACCAATTCGACGATCAAGTCTGTCTGTTAATTGAATATGTTCAAGTGCGTTTTCGACATCAGTAGGAAGACCTCGTCGGAACCAAACAGGTTTGGTAGACAGGCTCATTAACAAGTAGTCGCGAACGGAGATGGGCAAGCTATCATCAAATGGAAGCAGTTGCGGTATGTATCCTATGTTTCCGGCATTTGATAGTTCTGGGCTGGATGGCCAATCTAAGATGATGCTGCCTTGGTGGTTGTTCAGCCCAAGAATCGTTTTTATCAGCGTGCTCTTACCTCCGCCATTTGGCCCTGCAATGCCAAACCAGTTACCGTTCTTGAATTCGACAGAGATGTTATTGAGTAGTATTTGATTGCCTGCTTGAAAGAAGACATTTTCAAGTCTAAGGCTAGGGCCTGCTATCTGTTTACGAATCATTGTTGAGAGTCTCAGATGCGTAAGAGAGGGCTTTAACAAGTGTGAGAAGGTTGTGTGTCATGTCCTCAAGCACTAGAGCATCACGGTATTCGCCGTAGGTCATATGAGAAAAATGGTAAATGCGCGTTCCACTTTCCTTTTCTATCACGTCCACGTATTGATTAGGCATATTTAGTTCAGTAAAAAGCACTTGAACGTTAGCAGCTTTGATTTTATTAATCGTGTCTTGAAGTTGCGATGCGCTAGGTGATAGGCCATGCGCTGGTTCAACAACAGCTGAGACAGTCATGCCAAATTCTTGAAGAAGATAACCATAGGCTCCGTGTGTGCTTGCAATACGGATGAGACCGATATCCAGTTGGCTAATACTTTCTAATGCCTTATTTTTAATCGCACGTAGCTGTCTTGCGTAGATGAAAGCATTTTTTAGGAAGAACTTAGCATTGTTTGGGTCTAACTCTCCAAGTTCGCGCGCAATGGTATAGATTTGTCTAATCGCCGCGTCGATGGCTACAAATGTGTGAGGATTGTGTACCTTTCCTCCTCGTTTACTAATGAGAGGCACTGCTGCATTGGCTTCAATAACCGAAAGTTTTGGAAGTTTCAGTTTTCTAATCGCTTCCATTGCAAATTCGTCATGGCCAATACCGTTCACCACGATTGCATCCATGTTTTTTAAACGATTTAAATCTGCAGGTGAGAGTTTGTAGGCGTGTGGATTAAACCCTGCTTCGATCAGAGGTATTACATTTGCTCGGTCACCAACAATGTTTGCCACATAGCTATGATAAGGATGAAGAGTAATACCAATATTGAGTTTGGCTGATACATTATGACTTGTGACCAGAAGCGATGTTAGAAAAGCAATTCGTAATATCGGTCGTATAGTTTTTATGCGCGTGAGAAGGCTAGTGATCATGTTTGTTTTCGTAAATCTTATTAATTGTTGCCGCGGAGTGCCAATGGATAGTGGTGTCGAAACAAAGGGTCTTTAGGTCAACGTTGCTAAGATTGTTTTGTTCATCGTAATACCAGAGAGGACTTTTTGGTTCGCCCGCGCCATTTGGTAGCTCAAGTTTGATGAAATAGCGGTGAGTCTTTATTTGAGTTTGACCAACATAGCACGTCGTTACTTGCGCCCAGTGAAATTGAATAAGCGATTCCAAGTGTGTGGATGAAAATGGTTGGATGCCGAGTTCGGAAAGTTCATCAACACTCGGTATGCGCCCTTCAATTGCTCGAACCATTTGTATTTCTTCACCTGCATTGCTTAACGAGGTTAGAGCAGCGCGAATAGGTTTTGGTACAGCCGTGAAATCAGCTTGTGGATGGCCGTATAAGGAATACAGTAAAATCGCTGCTATCAGCAAAGTCAGCGCGCTAAATCCAAACACAAGCTTGTCTTCAAGCTTGCCATCTCGCGCACGTACTTTTTCGGAGTAAGTTGTCATATGTTAGATCTCAACGACTTCTTCGTCGGAGATTTCTAAGACGTGGCCAGGGCCTGCATCCATAATAATAAAATACACGCCCTCAGGACGATCGAAGGTGTAAATGGAATCGTTATCTGTGTGTCCTTCAGAGATGACTTCGTCATCTTCTGAGTAAACTTCCATAATGACATTAGGTGCCTTCGCTCGGTTTGAAAAACTAGCTTCGCATCGTACTTGATGAGGGGCTTTTTCGTTGTTTCCAACCGTGCAGTTTAAAATAGGGTAATGGGCATGGCTTAGTGGGATAAAGACGACTAAACCTGCGACAAGTGGTAGTACCTTTTTGATAGTTTTCACGAATTAATCCTACTTGGCAGCAAGTGTGTGTTGTTCTGTTTTAAGGTGATGTGCAGGAGTATTCTGTGTTTGAGAACTCCCAGTTTGGTTTGTTGGGTTGACCGACTTGACGCTTACTTCGTCGGCTTGAGATGCGCGTAAATCAACGGTGTTAATGCCGTCAGGCATCAATGACCAAGAGGTTTGATAAAATTCCCCGTCCCAACTCTCTATCGTGAGCCATAACTCGGCGTCGTCTTTTAGTGTCTTTGGAATTGGTGTATGCGCATGTTGATTGCCAACGGTGCCATGTAATACCGCCCCTGGAGCACGCTTTGTGCGTGGTTTGCCCACTTTTACATACATGAACTTTATCGCGTCGGCATGTCCTTCATGGATATATGCGTTGAGGGTAGTGGAGCGTCCTGCTTGAATCGGATCTAGGTCTTTTTCAAGTAATCCGAGAGTCGCGTTGAGCGATATGTTCCATGGCCCTATGTCTTGAGCTTTATACTGGTAACCGGATCCCGACGTTCCTTCGCTCTGCAGTTTAAAGCCGATACTAATGCCGATACAGATGACAGTAAGAAAAGCCCAATTGAGATATTTGAACCCAGACATTGGTCCGCCCCATGGCCTAAGTACTAACCAAACTTTCTTAAGTTTTCCTCGGATACGCCCGCTATTGATGGCTTTTTTAGTTGCCGATTTGGTCCGCTGATAGAAAATGATCATGCCAGAGATGGATAGAATGCTCATCGCCAAACCGAAGATGAACCAAATTGTTTTCACAAATAAATCCCAAAATCCGTCATAACCAAATGTGCCGTAATGCAATGGTCGCATCGACCAATCTACTCTCGAGATCGCTGGTGCGTCCTGCGCAAGCTTTGCTCCAATAACTTCGCCTGTATATGGGTTTACATAGTATGAGCTTCCCCATTTCATGGTCAGAAGGTCGTGCTTTGTACCATGGATGGCATAAGCCATGCCGTTGTGTTCCGGTGGATTTAAAAAGTGGGGGATAAACTCAGGATCGTGCTTGTGGACTGCTTCAACAATCTCTTTTGACGTGAGTGGGCTTGGAATGCCTTTGCCTAGCGCTTTTAAGTCGTGCTTCGTTAGTGCTGGGTCAATGGTGCGTTCAGGCAAAAACTGAGGTACAACGCCATAATTTACTAGTGGGTTTTGATAAAACCACCAGGACCCAGTTACGCCAATAATCAGCACGAACCACAACGACCATAAACCTAAAAACTTGTGTAGATCGCCCAAAAATACGCGGAAATTTGCATTCCATCGAGGAAGCTTAAAGAACTGCTTCCAGAATTTGCGATAAGAGATTAGCCCAGTAATTAAACCAATCAGACACAGCACACCAAAGACATTGACGACCGCACGGCCAATTAATGGCATGAACAAGTTTTTGTGGAGAATTGACATAAACTCTCCAACAGTCAAAAAATTCGTTACGCCAGTAACTTCTCCAGTGTAGGGGTCTGCCCAAACTTTTTTAAACCCACCATCGGGTAGGGTCATCATCGCGTGAGCAGCGGTATGTGTTCTATCGTTTGCTGTTTGAAAAGCGCTTAAACCGACGTTAGGCAGTTGCTCTTGCATTCGGTCAAATACTTCACCCGAACTTAATCTTTCTCCCTGTGGTTGAACTCTTACCTCGGAGTAGACTAGCCAGTCGATTTCTTCTGCGAATACGGCAAGCGTTCCAGTAATTAGTACCACACTAAATAGAAGGGAAAGCTTTAAGCCAATGTAGCTATGTATTAGGTAAGCGGCTTTATGTGCCGTAAGCTTTTTTTTTCGCGACTTCTTTTTGCTTTTGTCGGTAGTGGGTTGTGCTTCTTGTCCAATCTCGCCGAAACCCGAGGCGGTATTTACGTCTGCGCTCACTGCAGAAACTCCATTGTATGTTTGTTTTGATAAAAGAATTGCTGTTAGATGTATATGATAAGTATTATCATTTGCATTAGCAAACATACACAAAACTTTTCCTTACTGTTAATGAATGAGCCTGCGACTATGCAATTTAGTCGGATTAAGTGGGGTGTTGTGGCATTGGTGCGGGTAAAAAGGTTTTTCCCTAGTTGGTAATAGAAAAACAAATAAGAATGATTTGCATTTGTATTGATACTTCCTTGTTTAGTTGGTAATCTCGCGCCCTCTAAAATTAATACCACGCGCTTAGATTCGGTTTGAGCGTTATAAAGAGTAAGTAATCACATAAATGAATAAGACGTTATCCCTTACTGCTGCAAGTATGTTGTCTGTGTGTAGCACGGTAACCACGGCTGAGACGACACAAACTGAAGTCAAGACAGATTCTGTTCAAGCAGAAACTGTTGTCATTACAGGCTCTAGAACTGAGAAATTGCTTCTCGAATCGCCAGTGCGTGTAGAGGTGATTTCGCGCGAGGAGATAGTGCTAAAAAATGCACGTGATCTAAGTGAGGCGATTAAAGATGTACCAGGGCTTTTGATTAAGCCAATCCATGGTAAATCGGGCTCTGAGGTATGGATGCAGGGTGTCGATGCTAAACGAGTCATTGTTTTAGTGGATGGTGAGCGTGTCTCCCAAAGTACCAATTCTGGTACTGACTTAACCCAAATTGGTCTCGCTAATGTCGAGCAAATAGAAATTGTAAAGGGGGCTACTTCCGCTTTATACGGCAGCAACGCGATTGGGGGAGTGGTTAATGTCATTACTACCGATCCAGCTGACGGTTTGTCATATACCGTAAAGGGAGATGTAGGTAGTTACGGAGAGCAAAATATATCCGACAACCAGCTAGATGCGGCCGTCCGATCGAGTGCTGGCTGGCTAAGTTACAAAGAAGATGTATATGATTTAGAGTTCAGTTACGACGTTCGAGATAGCGATGGTTTTACCACGGATGTGGCGACGTGGGACAAGGAGGGCCCTTCGGGCACGCGATTAAATACTAGTGCTGAGATCGGTTTTTCACCGGTCGAAAATGCGCGTATTTTTACATCTTTTGCTACCTATACTGAAGATCTTATTACGCCTTTTACAGGTGCGGCTCCAGCCCGTCTTCAAACCGAAAAAACTGAAGAAGTGGAGAGGTACACATATCGCTTGGGTGGTGACCTGTCTTTAGAAAGTGATGATATTTCTGTTCGTTATTTCTACGAAGATTTTCAGAATCCGACCACCCAAGATATCGTGACGAATCCGGGCATAGAGCAAAAGAGGGTGCCTCGGCATATCAGTCAAAGTCTCTCTGCACAGATAGATACGTCTACATCATATGGAACGTTGCGAACGTTTGGTATCGAATACTTTGAAGCTGAAGTAGAACAAGATCAATACAAGGTTGCTACGGGTTGGACGCCAGAGGTTGATGGTGCGCGTCAAAATACTTCGTTGTATTACCAAGAAGATATTTATGCGTCTGATTCTTTAGAATTATTGCCTGGTTTTCGATATCAAGATGATAGCGATTTCGGAAGCTATTTTAGTCCTAAGATAAATGGTCGATATGACTTTTCGTCTTTAGTGGGGCTTGATCACTTCTTGCGATTTGGTGTTGGCAAGGGGTATCGAGTGCCAAGCTTGAAAGAGCGCTACCTTGAGTTTGACCACAGTCAGCATGGCTATAAGGTTCTTGGGAATCCAGTTACTAAACCTGAATATTCGAACAGCTACCAACTTGGCTGGGTCTTGAGTGGTGATTCTTTTGAATTGGACTTGAATCTTTTTAGAAATGATTTGAAGGATATGATCGAAACCGAGTTTGTGAGGATGGAAAATGATCCAACATACGGACTTGTGCAAATATTTGAATACGGGAATATCTCGAAGGCGCGGACGCAAGGCGCGGAAATCGCTACGAAATTAGAGCTAAATGAAGCGACAAAACTAACTGCAGGGTATACCTATCTTGATGCTAAAGATCTTAACACAGGCCTTAATCTTACTAAACGTCCTCGGCATCAAATAAAGACCAATCTTAGCTACACACCTACCGACTCTCCACTATCTGTTAGCGTTTCAGCGCGTTGGCAGGATAAAGAGTATTTTGACGACACGAATTCTCAGATCTCTCCATCATACGCAGAGTTTGATGTGAGTGGCGCTTATAAGCTGTATCAAGATTTAAGTGTGTTCGCGGGTGTCAACAATATAACAAATACACAGAAAGATTTTAAAAGCTCAAGTGATTTAAGGCCGGAACAGGGGCGTTATGTCTTTGTTGGTTTGCGCTTGGATCACTTCTAGATGCCTATTTGAAAATTACTAACTTGTTCGTAAAGGGTAAAAAAATGACTAATCAAAAGAAATTATTAACACTTGCTGTAAGTAGTGCAGTACTTGTCGGTTGTGGCGGTTCAGGATCTTCATCAGTAGTTGGTTCAGACGAAAGTGTAACGCCAACAACACAGATTGATGCATCTTCATATACCGATTACACGTACTTCAATCTAGAAACTGGCTCTGAAGTTAGTTTAACTGCGGCGGAGGCGGCTGCGTCAACAGCATGGCACATAGGTTTTCGTCGTAATGGCGCTATTTTGAATGGTGGTACTAGCGGCATTGGTAATGTCGAAGGTGCACTGGCTGCTGCTCAAGATGATTTTTATAATGGAGACGATCCTGACGTAAACGTTTTTCTTAATGCGAGTGATGCTATCGAAGAAGAGCATCTTTTAGCGTCGTACGATACAAGTCTTCTGACGTTTGTTTCGGATTCAGAGAATCTAGCGGTGAGCGGTGATTGGTATAATTACCAACACGTTGGTGGCGGTAATCCTCCTAATACTAGTGCGAATTCTGATAATTCTTGGTTAATTCGTTCTGCAGAAGGTGACAGCTATGCGCTCATGAAGGCGACATATTTCTTGTATGACTATGCGCATGCGGAAGTAACGTTTGAGTTTGATGTTCAGGCGCAAGGTACGTCACAGATTCTTGATTCCAATGAATCGTTTGTTGTGAATGTAATGCCAGGACAAGCTGAGTGTTACGATTTCGACACGGCTGCTGAGGTGGCGTGCTCCGATGCTTCTTGGGATGTTCAGTTCGAGTTGCCAGCTCTTCCTGCACGTGGCTTTAATGTACGCACGAATGGTGGTATTTCGGGTTCTGGAAACGGTGGTGTATTTGGACCATTGACGACAACGGATGCAGAAATGTATACGTCAGCGACTATAGCGCCAGGTTCGGGGCGAGATATTTCAAATCATTACGTTTCCGACTCAAATGCGAGCATCTTCACTGCTAACGAATGGTATGGGTACAATTTAGAAGGTAACCACAAGTTGTGGCCAAACTATCGTACGTATACGATTGATACTGATTCAACGGATGCAGATGCGAAAGTATATAATCTTCAGATCATCAGCTATTATGATGGCGCAGGCACTAGTGGCTATCCAACAATCCGTTATGTTGAGAATGCTTCTAACTAAGTCTTAACGAGTTGAGAAAATACCCCTCTTGTAGGGGTATTTTTTTACCTGAGATAAATGGCGACTTTGTTTGTATATTGGTGTGCAGAGTTGGGGGCTCGCAGCTTAGGGCGAATAGAAAGATTTTACTTAATGGTGTTTTATTAAGATGCTGATCCGCTTTTGGTCTGAGGCTATGGGCAGATAGGGATAGAAGGGTGGGTGGTTTGTTTAATCTTCTATAGATTAAAGCAATAGATTATTCGTTTCGTTCGCCCCTCGGGTTTACCTTTGGTCATTCAAGGTGAAAAGCGCTTTTTTGCCGCCATCGCCTTGCCCCAATAACGGGTTTTGTTGAGTCGATTTCTTTGGTAGGTCAGTATGACTTGGAATGATCATTTTCTAACCTCTAACCTCTAACCTCTAACTTCTAACCTCTAACTTTCGACATCAATCAAATAATCAGCTTATGACCTTCCGAAGAGGTGATGAATTCTGCTCTATATCTCCAGCAGCGTTCTATGTTTTCGGCATTAAGTACTTTCTCTACATTGCCTTTTTGAACGGCTTTTCCCTGATCGATAAGTAAGGCTTTGTCACAGTACTTGAGTACATGATTTAGATCATGGAGTACGCCAACTATAAGTATGTTTTGCTTATTACAGAGTTGTGTGACGAACTCTAGCAACTGATGTTGGTGCCCAAGATCTTGGGCTGATAATGCTTCGTCAAGCAGCAAAATAGGTGTCTGTTTCGCTTGGCTAATTTGCACTAAAACGCGTGCTAGGTTTACGCGTTGCTGTTCTCCACCTGAAAGCTGAGGGTAATATTCATCTGCTAAATGCAGGCAGTCGCAACGGCGCATGCATTCGTTTACTACTTGCTCTGCTTGTTCTCTACTAAGTGAAAGTGGTGTGAGCCCTAGTTCAACGACTTCTTTTGCTTTGAATGCAAATGAGAGAATTGACGACTGAGGAAGTACGCCTACATGGCGAGCGCGCTCCATTGAGTCCCATTGCCGAAGTTCTTTTCCGTGTAAGAGAATGTCGCCGGTGTAGTTGTTGTCGCCGGATATGGCTTTTAAAAATGTAGACTTACCTGCGCCATTGGCGCCGACAATTGCCCAAAATTCACCCTCGCTAAATTCCTCATGGGTTGTACGAAGTAGTGTTTTGTTTCCTGCTTTAACTTGTAAATTGTTAACGCTCAGTATGATTGTTGGGTTAGAAGTTGACATTTAGTACCACCTCTTACGTTCGCGCAATAACAAAATAATAAAGAAAGGGGCTCCTATCATTGATGTGATCAAGCCGATGGGAAGCTCTGCAGGTGTTAAAATTGTACGGGCAACTAGGTCTGAAATAAGTAGTAGCATTCCGCCTAGAATCGCGCTTACAGGGAGGAGGAATCGATGATTTGGGCCGCAAAGCATGCGCACGATATGCGGAACTACAAGCCCGACAAAACCTATGATTCCCGAATATGCCACAGCCACGCCGACCCCTATTGCAACAAGAATGATGGCGTTTCTCTTTAGGCGCTCTACTTTAATTCCCATATGGCGAGCTTCGGATTCACCCAATAACAAGGCGTTTAAAGCATTGGTTTGTCGCTGGAATAAAACGACTAATACGATGCAGACAAAAAGCAGTAATGGGAGTTCTTCTGATTTTGCTTTAGCTAACGAACCCATTTGCCAGACGCTTAACTCTCGTAGGTTATTGTCGTCCGCAAAATAGGTCATAAATCCAATCGCAGCTCCAGCAAATGCAGACATAGCCACACCTGCGAGAAGCAGAATAACAACTGAGGTGCCTTTTTCAGAACGAGCTAGTGAATATACAAGAAAGGTAGTACCTAAACCTGCTAAGAAAGCGAGTCCCGGGATGCTCAATGCTTTCCATGCTTCAGGCAGAACAACGATGGCGACGATGGCGCCTACCGCCGCACCAGAAGAAACGCCAATAATACCGGGGTCGGCTAGTGGGTTTCGGAAAAGTCCTTGAAGTACCGCTCCACTTTGCGCGAGTATGCAACCGACGAGTAAGGCTAGCGCTATCCGTGGTAGTCGGAGCTCAAGTAGTACGACTGAGGCAAGCGAGTATTCAGTGGTTTCTCTGTTGCTAAACGAAGAGGTGATTACACCGTATGCATCACTAAAGCTGATGTTTACAGCGCCTGTAACAATCGATTGTCCGACGAAAAACAATGTGCTGAGCGCAAAGAAGGCGACCAGTAAGTTGAAAGGTATGCGCATATTATAATAGGTATTACATAAGTGGCGCGTGCTGACACGCGCCTGTTTGACTAAAAACGATTACTTCTTGGCAAGCGTGGTTTTAACTCGAATGGCTTCGTCCATCGCAGCAACGCTTAGGCCGGCTACGAGCGTACTGGCGTTCATGCCCATAATGTTTTTCTCTTTCGCTGCGCGCGTTAAAGCGATGACTTCGCTATCTTCTAGTTTTGGTCCTTTGCTAGGGCGACCGCCGCTCGCTAATACGATAACGTCTGGGTTTAGTGCGATCAGTGATTCGCGTGAAGCTTCGCGATATGCTGGGAATTTCGCCATATTTTCTAGGCCAAGTAGATTCAGAAACGCGTCGCCACCTGTGCCTTGACCTGCCATGCTTCCGTTGGCGCCACCATGGCCGCCCATATCTAAGAGGAAGATCGCTGTCTTTTGTTTCACCGAAGTGTTGGCAAGTGTTGTGCGCATCTCTTCGATGATGTTGATGAGCTTTTCGCCGTCTTCTTTGTGATTAAATTCGGTAGAAAGTGTACGGACGTTTTCGATAAGAGTATCGATTGTTTTTGGTGATTCCTGTTGAATAATTTGGACGCCGGTTTTTTCAAGAGCGTTGATTGCGGTTTCAGGACCCATGTCTGCGGCGCCTACAAGAGCGTCTGCTTTGATGCTTAGTAAGCCTTCGGGTGAAAGTTGGCGGTGGTAGCCAATGCTGGGCAAGCCTCGTAATTCGGGTTGACGAACTGACGTGACATCCACAGCAATAATAGCATCCTGAAGGTTAAGGGCTTGTAGGACTTGGGTGGTGCCTAGATCTGCGCTGATAATGCGAGGAGTCTCATCTTCGGCGAGAGCTGTTTGTGTGGTAATAACTGTGAGAAGTAGAGAAAAGCATGCCAATGATTTTGCAAAACTAATTCCGGCGCTGCGCATTTTGGTCTCCGAAGGGGCGTGACAGATAGTGCGTAGAAAATAGTTTAAGTCGCACTTTCTTAGGGTGATATTTAAGAAAGCGCAAGAATAGAGGACGGTAATGGCAATGTCAATCGAAATGAGACTAATTCGTATTTACATGTAAAGCTTCGTCTGTTACCTTTCGCGACTTTGGGAATATAGCGCGCTAGGAAAAAGGCATGACTGATAAAGTTGATATTGATAACGATCCAATTATTCAAGGTGAGCAGGCGCAGGGTTTACTTGAACTGCTAAGCACTTGGGGGCCGCTGACCACAATCGTATTCTCGGGAGGTTGCGTGTTTGAATTTAAAGGTGCATTTCCTAAAGGCACGCTAGGCGAAGGTTTTTACAACTTCGGGCATGGCAATGCTGCGGGTTTTCAAGGGCATTTGAACTTAAAGAACGTAAAGGCAATTACCTTCCAAGATAAATTGCACCGTGGTCGTCAAAGCTATGCCTTTGTATTCCGCGACAAGAACAATGATTGCATATTTAAAGTATTCCTAGGGCGTGATGAGTCAGGCGAGTTGATTCATGCGCAAGTGGATGGTTTTAAAGAAATGCAGGCGCAAGCCAAACAACTAAAAGTAAATGAGTAATAGAACTTAGTAGGACAAGAACATGAGAGAAGAGAAACTAAAAAAATTAGAAGGCGACATTGAGTCCTTTCTTCAAGAGAGAAAAACGCTCAACCTTTCGACCATTACCACCGAAGGTTTGCCGTTTGCGTCGTATGCGCCTTTCGCGATGGATGAAAAGAACTTTTATGTACTACTTAGTGACGTGGCCCGTCATGGCGTTTACCTTGCGAATAATCCGGTTGCCTCAATTTTAGTGAGTGCGGACGAAGACACATCTAAGCAGTTGTTTGCACTTGAGCGTGTCAACTATGCAGCTAAATCTGAGTTGATTGAATACCAGGCTGAAGGATGGCAAAAAGGCATAGATTGCCTAGTTGAACGCTTTGGCGATCGTATTACGGGTTTGGCTAGCCACACAGATTTTAAGCTGTATAAATTAACGCCAAATGAAGGGCGCTATGTGGTTGGTTTTGGTAAGGCTTATGCGATCAAGGGCGAAGGCTTTTTAGGCGATAGCATCGAACATTTGCGTGACGGCCATAAAAAGCGCGAAGAAGAAGCGGCTTAAAAAAGGGGGGTAGAGTGTAAAGACTCTGACCCCAAATGTGAATTTAAGAGAGAATAAAAAAAGCCGCATGGCAAGCATAGCGGCTAAGGGACAAGCTTGGATGTTAAATGAGAACAGGTAAAGACTCTCAGTGATTTTTACGTCCTTTATTTTTCCTTGGATCAAATTACCTAAAAATTATTGGAACAATTTTTAGAATTAGGTTGATGCGAAAAATGCTAGATCTAAATCGTATGACTGATGAGGTGTTATTAAGTTCAATTCAGGGGTGTTTGGAGAAGCGAGATCTCACAATCACAAGCGCCAAGCTTTGGCATAAGACGAAACTTATGCCGTTTATTTTATGTGGCGTCCGCCATCAAGATTGAGGATTCGACCGGTAACGTACTTGCTTTCGAGAAGATATTCGACTGTTGCAATTGCTTCTTCGAAACCGCCTTCCCAGGGTAGGCTAGCCTTCTTCACGGCTTTCTGTTTGTACTCGTCATCGTCACCTTCGTTGAATTTCAGAAGTGCTGGTGCGATTGAGTTCACTTTAATTTCTGGCGCAAATGCTGCCGCAAAAGATAGCGTAAGGTTTTCTAGTGCCGCTTTGCTCGCCGCGTATGCAATATGCTTTTTACTTCCTTTTTCGGCGACAAAATCTGTGATGTGAATAATATCTGCAAGATGCTCTGCATTGCTCGAATTTCTGAGATTGTCTCGCAGGTTGAGGTTAAATAAATATGGGACCTTGGTATGCACATTAAACATACGATCGAACACTTGCTCGTTTGGGAAGCCTTTTCCTTCTGGCATCCAATCTGAAGCATTGTGGATCACGGCGCGTAGACGTATGTGTTTCAATTTGATTTCAGCGTTTAAATCGTTGACCGCATCCATATCCTGAAAATCGCATTGGTACAAAGTTGCTCCTTTGTCCCATAGCGAGTTCAATGACTCCGACTCACTGCGATAGGTGCCGACGACTTGCCAGCCTTTATCTAAAAAATGGTGAGCGAGGGCCAAGCCTAGTCGTTTAGTAATCCCTGTAATCAATACGCAGTGTTTATGATCCATTTCACCCTAGGCCTGTGACAAAAACTCTTGACGGGTGCGCTCATTCGACTTGAATGTTCCGCCTAATGCAGTCGTTGACGTGTAAGAGTTTGAATCCATTATGCCGCGCGATTTAACACAGTAATGAGTTGCATTAATGGACACCGCAACATCTTCCGTTCCAAGCAATGTCTGTAATGATAATAGAACTTGTTGTGTCAGTCTTTCCTGAACCTGAGGGCGTTGAGCGAAGAATCGAACAATACGATTAATTTTCGATAAGCCAATCACTTTGTCTTTTGGAATGTATGCAACCTTTGCTGAACCATCGATCGTTACGAAGTGATGCTCACAGGTGCTAGTGACGCTAATGTTAGATACCGTGACCATCTCATCAACGTTCATTTTATTGTCGATCACAGAAATCTTTGGGAAGTTTCCATAGTCGAGACCAGAAAATATCTCGCGAACGTACATCTTGGCGATTCGATGAGGTGTCTCGGCTAGGCTGTCATCGTTCAGATCAAGGCCAAGTGTTGATACTACGTCTGTAAACAAGGACTTCAAACGTTCGTATTTTTGCTCGTTATTTAATCCTGTTGGGATGAGTGGCGTTTCAAGGCCTGCTTCGACGAGCGCGTCTCGAACCAAGCGCGCTTCTTGGCTCACTTTGTGAGTGACTGTGGTGCTTAGAGCTTCCATGATTTAGTCCTTCTGTTGAGTGCTTTGGACAGCGTGGAATTAGGCTTGAAATTCAAGTGAGAGTGAAACAGAATCAGCAAAGCGTAATGCATGTGGTTTATCTATCTTAACACGAGCATAGCTGACCCAGGGATGTTCATGACAAATCAATAAAACGTCACTCACTAATTTCTCGAGCAATAAGAATCTGCCTTGCTCGACGTGCTTAATCACTTTCTTAGTAATGTCTTTATAATTCAGGGCGTCGTCTACGCTATCGCTTAGGCATAATTTACTAGCCGGATAGTGAATCTCAGCGTTGATCACGACATCTTGTTGCTTCTCTTTTTCTTCCTGATTAAAGCCAATAAATGTTCGCAACCGGAGGTTGGTAATGTTGATAATCGCTTGGCTTGTGTCTGATGAGCTCATTCGAATCTCTATGTCAGTTTAAAGTAAGTTGTCGATCGCACGTGAAAGCACGGCTGCGTTTGGCCTCACAGAACTGCCAAAAACTTCTACGACTTCGCCTTGGGTGTTAACTAAATATTTGTTGAAGTTCCATCTTGGCTCAGAACTTTGGGCGCTCAATTCTTTGAACACCGGGTGAGCACTTGAGCCGCGAACATCAACCGTCTCTGTCATTGTGAATTTTACACCAAAATTGACGAAACACACTTCGGCTGCTTTTTCCTCAGACTTAGCAGCCTGTCGAAAGCTATTTGAGGGGAATCCAATGACTGTGAAGTTCTGGTTCTCGTACTTTTCGTAGAGGGCCTGCAACTCCTTGAATTGTGGTGTAAATCCACAGTGGCTTGCCGTATTGACAATTAAAACATTTTTTCCGGAAGTGATCTCGCATAGGTTCAATGTTTCTTGACTGTGAAGTTTACCGATATCGATATTCAACCATTCCGGGCAAGCGTTAGCAGAACTGTTCTGGCTCGCAAAAGCGAATATTAAGAAACATAAAATTGTGCGTGCTGATCGTGTCATTCAAGACTACTCTTCAGTTATTTCGTGATGGTTCATACGCGACATAGTAAGCTTTGGTTTACCTAAATGTATCTAAGTATTGAGTTGACCTAGTGGTCAGATTATTATTCATGCTTTCATTTTGATCAAAAGAGAGAGTTCAATGACCTACCCAAGAGACCTCGTTGGTTATGGCCAACATACGCCTAAAGATGTATGGCCAAAAGGCGAGCGTGTTGCAGTGCAGTTCGTTATTAATTACGAGGAGGGTGGTGAGAACTGTATTCTTCATGGTGATCCTGCATCAGAAGCATTCTTATCTGAAATTATAGGAGCTCCTGCAATGGAAGGCGTTCGTCACATGAGCATGGAATCTATCTATGAGTATGGAAGTCGAGCAGGGTTTTGGCGTCTTCACCGAATGTTCACGGAACGCAACATGCCAGTCACAGTTTATGGTGTGACGACAGCATTGGAGAAACATCCAGAAGCTGTGCAAGCCATGAAAGATGCTAACTGGGAAATCGCGGCACACGGATATAAGTGGATTAATTATCAGTACATTGATAAAGATGAAGAACGTCATCAAATTCAAGAAGCGATCAAAAAGCATGAAGAAATTACCGGTGAACGGCCGCTAGGTTGGTACACCGGACGAACTAGCCCGAATACACGTGATCTAGTGTATGAAGCAGGTGGTTTTATGTACGACGCTGATTCGTATGCTGACGATCTTCCGTATTGGGTGTATGACTACGAAAACCCATTTCTAATCGTCCCATACACGCTTGATACGAATGACATGCGATTTGCAACGAACCAAGGTTTCAACACTGGAGAGCAATTCTTCACCTACCTAAAAGATGCCTTTGATGTGCTTTATGCGGAAGGTGAAACAGCGCCAAAAATGTTAAGTATTGGCTTGCACTGTCGTTTGGTTGGTCGTCCAGGTCGTGCCGCGGCTCTGGCGCGTTTCTTAGATTATGTTCAGTCGCAAGAAAATGTTTGGGTGACGCGTCGCATAGACATAGCCAAGCACTGGCATGAGAATCACCCTCCAGTTAAGTAAGTCAGAGCTACTGCGCTTACTTATACTGCGTTAAAAATTGGGGTCAGAGTAAAAGTACTCTGACCCCAATTTTATTCTTCCAAACTTTAGCTACACTTTTGTTCAATTTTAGAACTTCTATTGGGGTGACCTATGTCTACCGAGCAAGAGCAAATGAAACTCCTAATTGATCTTCACTCGCACAATGAGCGTCAAGGCCCCGGCGGTAAAGCAGAGATTGAGTAAGCGATTTATTTGGCCGGCTTAGATTTTAAGGTCAAGTATCGCATCGCAGATATTGGCTGTGGGACAGGCGCAGCGAGTCTCGTACTGGCTGATACCTTAGATTGCGATATTACTTCGGTAGATTTTCTGCAGGCCTTTTTAGATGTGTTGAATGATCGAGCTTCTGAGGTGGAACTCGCTTCAAGGATTTCGACGCTCTGTGCTTCGATGGATGATCTACCTTTTGAAGCAAATAGTTATGATGTTTTATGGTCTGAAGGCGCAATTTACAACATCGGTTTTGCCAAGGGCATTCAAGAATGGAAAGCCTACTTGAAACAAGGCGGTGTGCTAGTAGTGTCTGAAGTTACCTGGACGACGGATGAACGACCGCAAGAGTTAGAAGATTATTGGGAAGCTGCATATCCCGAAATCGATACCGCTTCGAATAAAATGAAGGTGTTGGAGCGAGCAGGGTATCAGCCACTTGGTTACTTCACATTGGATTTACATTGCTGGCTTGAGGGGTATTATGGTCCGATTCAAGCTTCATATAATGCTTTTCTCGAGCGTAATGCAAATTCTGAAGGGGCGAAAGAAATTATTGCTGCTGAAAGAGAGGAGGTGGCGATGTATGAGAAGTTCAAAGACTTCTATAGCTACGGAGTCTACATCGCCAAGAAACTATAATTTTAGTTCGTAGCCGCTTTTGCAAAGTTCGCGAGCGCTTTGCGTACCTTTTCTAATACGGCATCGCAACCTCTTATCTCGTGTCGCTCCTTCAAGTAAGCTGGATCGTTGTACGTGAGCATTACTTTTCCTTCTTCATCTTGTGTAATCAAAGCTTTTTGCGGTAAATCAATACCGACCATCTGCGTACATGCCATCAGTGGTGCACCCACTTTGGGGTTTCCAAAAATGATCAATGTCGTAGGGTTGATCGTTACACCTACATCTTCTGCTCCTTTAGAGTGACGGATGGTCGCAAAGACTTTCATGCCTTTCTCCTTAAGGGTTTCAAGCAACTTTTCTTGGGTTGTTGCGAAATCATTATTGCTTTCAATGTGAAGCATTCCGTTATGCGCCATGGCTGTTGAGCTGACAAATAGAAAGCAGGAAAGTATTAGCTTTAAGGATCTCATTTTTGTTCTCCAGAGGTCTTAAGTGGTGGATCTAGATTGAAGAGCGTTTTTGTGTTTTGCTAATGCTTCAGCATATGATGTGAAGCTACTCGAGACAAATTGCCGCCAGGCTTTCAGCAATATCGCTTTGAATTATTTTTTGTAGAGGTAGACAAATGAGCGTTGCTAGCGTTTCAAAAACAATAACAACCACCGCTGGATATCTTGTTTCACTCATCCGAAAATATACACCGCTAAGCGCAAAATCTGAGACGCTCGAAGATATTTATAACTACCTTCCAATCTCAGACTTAGTGACTACATCTGGTCAACCTAGCGAGGCACAGTTTGCTTTAATCAAAGAATCTGGTTTTGAACACGTTATCAACCTTGCACCTGCTAATGCGGAAAACTCTCTGAAAGATGAAGATGGCACACTCGCTGATCTGGGCTTAAGTTATACCCACTACCCAGTGAACTTTGTGAAGCCTTCTGAACGAAAGTTTGGATTATTTGTTGAAAAAATGCAGGAGCTAGATGGACAGAAAGTATGGGTGCATTGTGCTGCGAATATGCGCGTCTCCGCGTTTATGTATCGTTATCGAACTCAAGTGTTGAAGTTAGATATGGTAGAGGCTCGCCAAGATTTAGAAAAAATATGGGAGCCTCTTGGTGTTTGGAAAACGTTTATTTCTCGTTCTTAAAACCACCAGTTAAATCGTGTAGGGAAGTCTGCGAACATCTCTTGCATACGCGCATTGGCTTTTTCGGCATTAAATTTCTTAACATTGACCTGTGTTAAATCGCCAGTTGTCGCGGCTTTCCAAACTACATCTCCTGAACTCGACTCAATCACGTTAACAAGCATGCGAGCTTCAAATACTGCTTCCATATGAGGTGGGTGCGCAGGAGGAAACCTCCCTAATACGCCAGGCGTTGGGGCTTGATCAAATTCGAGGCGTTGAGATTGCTGTGTGCGTAAAGAATATTGAATAACGAAGTCAGGCTCTGCTCCGTCTACATATCCTTTATCAAGCATGACATTAGCAATGGCTTCGTTTAATAGCTTCTCGGCTTCAGTGGCAATATCTGTATGTGTGTGCACGACCTTGAAAGATTTGTAGTTGTTACCGAACTTGGGGCTTTGCTCATACAAAACCTGCATTTGTGGGGCTTGGCAGGCTGATATGAGAACAGCGAGCGCTATAAGTAAACCTGATTGATTGAGTTTAGTTAGCATCGGTAAATCCCTTCAATGATCATTCATTAAAAACTATAACACTGCAAATGCATGTTTGTAATTCAATAAGTTAAGCGATTGCATCACGTTTTATGTATAAGCTAACCGGACTTATCTCATCATCAAACGTTTCGCTAGTCTGGCTAGATTCGCTCTATCTACACCAAGCTGTTTTGCTGTCTTTGACCAGTTGTTATCGTTTCTTGAAAGAGCTTCTTTAATTAGCTTGCGCTGAAACTCTTGGGTTTGTTCTTATAGTGTCGTGCCCTCAGTGCCTTAATCAGTATTGTGAGAGTCCGTTTCGTTCGAGATTACGATTGTTCTATTGAACGCGCTATTAGTTTGCTCAGTGCTGATCGGGATGCTGCGCTCGTTAAGGTAAAGGACTTGTTTGTCGTTTGAGCGACTTTGTTCCGTTACAAGGATTCGCGCCACCATATTTTCAAGCTCTCGCACGTTTCCAGGCGACGCATATTCATTCAGTATTTGCATTGCTTGATCTGAATACCGGACTTCATCAATGCCAATTTTGCTTTTCCATTGCTTCGTAAAGAACTCAATAAGCAATGGGATATCACCATGGCGTTCTCTAAGAGCTGGGGATTGAACAGGGAAGACGTTCAAACGATGGTATAAGTCTTCCCTAAAGCGGCCTTTAGCTACTTCATCTGAAAGGTTGCGATTGGTTGCCGCAATGACTCGGCAGTTTACGCGTATGCTGGTTTTAGAGCCGAGGCGTTGAATTTCTCCTTGCTGCAGTGCTCGCAGTAACTTGGCTTGCAGTGCTAAAGGCAGCTCGCCAATTTCATCGAGAAACAGCGTACCGTTATCAGCGAGCTTGAACTTTCCCCGTTTTGCTTTATCTGCACCAGTGAATGCTCCTTTCTCATGTCCAAACAGTTCTGACTCTGTTAGCTCTGAAGGCAGAGTAGCGCAGTTTAGTGTCACGAGCACTGTATCTTTAAGATGCGATTGTTGATGTATCTATTGGGCGATTAGCTCTTTCCCTGTACCACTTTCGCCTTGAATTAATACGTTCAGACCTGTTGTCGCAATAGCGGAGATGTTGTTTTGCAAATTTACCATCCCTGTACTGTTGTCAATGATGCGAGGCGATGGATTGATGTTTGTTTCTTGAATCTTCGAAAGTGTGTCGATGCTTATTTCTATGCTAAGGCAAAGGCTTGCAAGTTCGGTGACGACTTTTAATAGGTTAGGGTCTAGATCATTAAATGCATGGGGTACTAGGGTATCGAACGTTAATATTCCCCAGCGCGAGCCATCAATATTAAAAAGTGGTGTACCCATGCAGTCATGCACAGGGAGGACTCCTTCAATGCTATCGACAAGGTTGTCATAGGGGGCGGGTAGTGGCGAGTTAGCATCAAAGCGAACCCAGTCTCTACCTTGGAGGATGGTATCTAAGCGCGGATGATCTTGAGCAAAAAAGGTCGTTTGTGCGCTTTCTTCTCTCAGGCTTTTTTGGGCGGCGATCTCCAATTTGTCTGCTGATCCGCTTAGAAGTACCGCAGCATCGCATGGAAAGATGGCCTCAACCATTTCAATCAAACAATGAAATGCGCTTGCCTTGTCATTGTGTGCAATGGCATGGAGCACACGATTAAGTTTTACCAAGATAAGTGTGTCTGTAGTCATATTGACCTTGATGTTGTCTAAAAGACTTCATTTTATTGTGGTCGAAATGACATTTTTATTCTTGATTTTATATTAAGTTTTTGATTTATAAATAAATAAGAATTGGCATTTTCCTCGCTAGCTAGTCATTAAACAGATCTAGCTGATACAAAACTGAGGAATGAAAATGAAAAACTTCGCTGCAATCTCTAGTGTTGGTGGAAAAGTAATGGCTGTGAGCGGTTTGATTCTAGTGTTAAGTATTCTTGTTTCTTATCCGTTCGCATCTATGTTCTCTTTAGTCATTCAATTAATTGGTCATATCGTGACTATAGTGTCTGCTGCAGCATTCAAAATTGGCTATATCGTTTTCGCGATTGGTCGCCATGGGCATTGTTTAGAGTTCTAGGTGGGGAGTATGACTTCATTTCTGAGTAGTCCGTTTAGGCCGTTCTTTTTATTAGCCGCTGCTTATTCAATCTTATCGCTTTCCTTATGGGTGTCAGTGGTTGCAGGCTTTTTTGCTTTTGACCGTGTAGGGCTTGTTTGGCATGTCCGTGAAATGTTGTTTGGTTTCGTAGCGACTGTGATGTTGGGCTTTCTGCTGACTGCGTGCGCTAATTGGACAGGGCAGCAGACTTTCAAAGGCGCAATGTTGGGCGTTCTCGTCTCGATCTGGATTGCAGCGCGCTTTTTTTGGGTCACTGGAAGTAGCTTATCAATCGCTGCGGCATTAGATGGTCTTGTATTCGCTGCTGGTGGGCTAAAGCTCGCGCATATGGTGTTGATCAGTCGTAATACGCGTAACTATGCCTTTCCTGTTGTTTTGTTTGTCTTTGCGAGCATATGCGCCGTTGAGTCGTATCTGTATATGAATGATCAACATCTTTCGTTGGATGTATTAAAAATCGTATTTTTCATCATGATGCATGTTGTCCTCGTGATGGGAGGCAGGGTAATACCCTTTTTCACTGACCGTGGCTTACAACGATCACAAACAAGGCGTTATCCAGTGTTAGAGCGCTTATCGTTAGTCTCGAGTATTTGTTTCGTGTTGGCGTTTGCTTTTGATATCCCCGAGGTTTGGCTGCAAGCGATAGGTGCGCTTGTTGCGCTATTAAATGCTGTGCGTTGGTTGACCTGGCGTCCTTTTGAGAGCTTGGGGTATTCAATGATTTGGCCTTTGCATTTGAGTTACCTGTTAGTGTGTTTGGGATTTGCGCTCTTTGCTTTTGGTTCGCCAAATAGTCTTGTCATGCACGTGTTCGCGATTGGAGGCTTCGGGATGATGATTTTATCGATGATCTCTCGTGTTTCACTTGGCCATACGGGTAGAGCTTTATGCTTACCGCCTTATATGGTGACGGTATTTTACTTATTGCTAGGCTCTTTAATCTTGAGAGCTTGCGCTGTGTTCTTTGGGGGGACGTACCAAGCGTTTATAACCTTAAGCGCCATTGCATGGTTTTTGGCATATGGTATTTTTTTAATCAGTTATACCCCCATACTGATTTCGCCGAGGGCTGATGGCAGATAATTAAAGATAGAACGAGATATGAAGTGGAAAATTAATGAGAGCCACAAGGTCAAAAAGGAATCTAAGAAGCTTGCCGCCGAAATTGTTCAACATTATCAGGCATGGAAGCAGATTATTATTGATCAGGGCTTAGAAGGCATGCTGTCGCAAAATGGCTTGCACGAGGAGCATCTACATGGGGGCTTATCTCATGAGCGATCGGACAGATTAAATCAGCATTTTCGCGTGATATATCGTGTAGATAAAAAGAAAGGCGAGATACATGTAGAAGATATCTCGCCTCATGCTTATCGTGCACATCATTAGTTTATTTGTGCAAGTATTTCGTTTGAAATTCTACAGAGCTAAAAACGTTTTTTCACCAGTTTTGCGGATTTCTTTTTCGCTAGCCCACTCGAGCTCTGCTGTCTCCAGATTTAGCACCTTCATCGTAAACTTGTAATAGACATCCTTTTTATCGTCATTGCGTTTTTGAATGCTCGATAAGTTTCCGTACAGCATATATTGAGCGCCGGTTTGTTTGCCTAGAGCTACTGCTTTAGCTGGATCGACCAAACCACTTTCTTGTTGATAGTTAAGCTGCTTTTTAACTTGTTCAACGGCAGTCATATCGACAAAACGGAACTTACCGCTTTGAAGAAGTTTAGTTTGAATCGAGTCGGTGATTGATTCGGTATCAATGTGTTCTGTGGTTTTGTTTTTTATTTTATCTACGAATGCAACAGGACGGCCTTGCTTTGAAACCTCAGCAACAAAGGGTGAGGCTAAAACGTCATCTACCATTTTTGTTGCGATTGATTGTAAGTCGGTCGAGCCGAATCCAATGGTCGTGGTTTCTGTTGCGGTTGCATCGCCATACGCAATTTTTTCTGAGCACCCAGATATGCCAATACCAGTCGCCAGTAATGCTGTCGCGAGGAAAAGAGGTTTAGCGTTTAATTTCTTCAACATGATTTTCTCCATTTAATCCTGTACCAAAATTTTGAATGAGGCAGCACTTGGGTTAGGGGCAACAGCTTGAACATTCTTGCTTTCATATGCCGTGATACTGAGTGGTTGCCATGGACGGCTATCGAGAGACAGTTCAAATCCATCTTTGTCTAGCCATTTGAATTTGTATTGGAATTTCGCATCGTTACGAGAGTCATTCTTAATTGTTACCTGAACTTTGAGTAGGTCTCCTGCTTTCGCGACGATTGTGTCAGTGACGGTAATATCTTGAGAAAATAAACCGCTGTTCGACTCAATAATAGTCTGTTTTTGATTGGATTCATCAATCTTAACGCTTGCGGTTTCATTGACGGCGCAGCCTGACAATAAACTAAACCCAATAAATAGGCTCAGTAGATAGTTCTTTTTACTCATAGAATGCTCTCCAAATTTTCTGTTATTTAAAGTGGAAGAACTTGCGTAATCAGTCGGTTGTTTACGTTTACAATACGGATAAAGTTCGTTTTTCCTTTTCTAATATCGACATCGAGTTCAACAGACTTTGATTTTGTACGGAACGCAAGGGTGCGCTGTCCTGATGGAAGATTAACGCGCAATGCTTGGCCTGATCGGGGAAGAGTAAGCCAAGAGCGAAGATCTGCTCGTTCAGAAATAATGCTGTAGATGTTCGCGACAAAAAGACCTAGCGCGCCGCCACTGTCTGCCGATTGTTTCTGTAGCTCATGTTTCGCGAAACCCCTCAGTACCTGACGTACGATGAGGCTAGGGAGCTGTTCTTTCAGATTTTTTACAGCGAGAGTTCCGTAGTCAGTCAGCGGGAATGTTTCGCCATAATCTACAAATTGGTCATCTCTTATCGATAGCGGAGTAGGGCGTGACCATGACTCTGTATTGGCGTAGAACGGAAACGCTACGCTAATGATTCCGCCATCGTAAAAATTAGGGATACTCAGAGCAAATTCAGTTCTTTCTGGAATAAAGCCTTGTTCATACAAAATAACGATAGAGCCTTCGTTGTCCTTGGGTGAATTGGTTTCGCCAGAACTTGATCCTCCGAGTTGGGCAGATACACGTCTAATATCTGCCTGAATAGACTGAGAGTTTGGCACGATCTCTAAAGCGAGCTTGTAATCAATTAATGCATTGTTGTACTCGCCAATGGCTTCCCAAAATGCGGCTGATGTGTAGTAGGTATACGGGCTCAAAAAGGAGCTTTTTACTGATCCCGCGATTTCATCTAACCCCGAGAACTTTTGGCTGATACTCGCGATATCTATGTTGTTTTGTTGGGCTTCTGAATGCGCTTTAGCAATCTCATCTTCATAGCGTTCGCTCAATACACGTTGTTCGAGCGCGACTTTACGAAACTCGACACTGGCACCCTCAATGTCATTTTGAGCCCAGTAATTTAGCGCTTGTTGATGATGAATGAATATCCTCTCATATCCAGCACCGCTGTATGGAATTGCGTTTTCATTTGTCAGTAAGGAGCCGCTCTTTGCGCCAACATCACTTAGTCGAACTGTAGCTTGTAAATCTTGTTTTTCGAAAGCGTTTATCACCTGATTCGCGTTATTTTTACTTCGCTCAAATTGCTCACTGAGCTGTGCAACGCGAGAGCTTTCCATCATGTAAAGCATGGCATCAGCGGTGTCTTTTTTACTCTCTAAGTTTTTGAGTACGGATTCTGATTCAGCGTTATTACCGAGCGCCGATTTCGCAGACTGTACTTGGCTTGGGTAGGGCGTGAACACAGAGGTTGATGCGCAGCCAGTGAGCGCAATGAAAAAAATACTGACGAGCCAGATTTTCGCTCCAGTAAATGAAGGTGTCGAGGTGGTGTTGGCGCTTATATTCATGCCTACAAGCTTAGTTTAATAGAATAAAAAAAGAGAAGATTTAATCGATGATTTACTGAACTGTAATAGCGTAGGAGGCTGAATGAAAACATAAAAAAAGCAGCGGGGCTAAACCTTGCTGCCAGGGTCTCCCCAATAAAGTAGATCTATACTGTCCCTAAGATCTTCTGAGGTATTAGGCTGCTGCGTGAGCTTTTAGCATGTTGAATAATTGATCTTTGAGGTTGAGGCGCGTCTTTTTGCGTTCCTCTAAATAGTCATCGCTAGGTATTTCGACGCCTTGTTCAATGCGATGTACTTCACGATCAATCTCATGATACTCATCGAATAAACGCGCAAAGTGAGCGTCTTTCATTTTTAGTTCATGGATGTCGTTACGGAATTCTGGAAGCTCGTGGACAAGATCGTGTTTTTCTATTGTCATGCTTATCTCCTAGCAATTGAAGCGATGTGTCTTGAGATAAGCATGACCTCAAATGCGACAAGAGGACTTGATGCTGATCAAGATAAAGTGCGGCTAGCTAACAAATTTTTACTTACCAATCTCGCGTCGAGAAATTCGTTGGCGTAAGAACGGTATCGTTCGCTTCGCTTTGCAGAGATGGATAGTCAAGCGTGTAATGCAGACCTCGACTTTCTTTTCTTTGAATCGCCGAGCAGATAATGAGGTCCGCTACCGTTACTAGGTTGCGTAATTCTAGAAGGTCGTTATTTACCGAGAAATTACTGTAGTAATCGAGGATTTCTTGATGCAGTAAATCGACACGATGCTTTGCACGTTGCAAACGTTTGTCTGTTCGAACAATGCCAACATAGTCCCACATAAAACGGCGCAGTTCGTCCCAGTTGTGCGAGATTACGACATCCTCGTCAGAGTCGATTACGCGTGATTCATCCCAAGCCGGCGCCTCTGGTGGTTCAGGAATAGATTTCGCTTTCTTGTTGATATCTTCTGCTGCTGCATGCCCATAGACAATGCACTCCAATAAGGAGTTGCTCGCCATTCGGTTGGCGCCGTGTAAACCAGTAAATGAAGCCTCACCGAGAACGTAAAGCTGGTTAACGTCACTTCTGCCGCGATGATCGACCATCACGCCGCCACATGTGTAGTGTGCCGCGGGAACAATAGGGATGGGTTCTTTGGTTATGTCGATACCAAATCCAAGGCAGGTATCGTATATCGTTGGAAAATGAGCTTTGATGAAGTCTGCGTCTTTATGGCTAATATCAAGATATAAGCAGTCAGCACCGAGGCGTTTCATCTCATGGTCAATAGCTCGCGCTACGATGTCGCGAGGTGCGAGTTCTAAGCGTTCGTCAAAGCGATGCATAAAACGCTCGCCGTTTGGCAAGAGCAAGTGACCGCCTTCACCTCGCACGGCTTCGGTGATCAAAAATGTCTTCGCTTGTGGGTGGTATAGGCATGTCGGGTGGAATTGATTGAACTCCATGTTGGCTACGCGACAACCACTTCGCCACGCCATCGCAATACCATCACCGCTCGCGCCATCTGGATTACTGGTGTACAGGTATGCTTTCGAAGCGCCGCCAGTTGCAATGATGACAAATCGAGCTCGGAACAGTTCAACTTCACCATTCTCTCGATTAAGAACGTAAGCACCGACACATCGATTGCCGGGTAGAAAGAGCTTTTTATGTGTAATCAGATCGATCGCAACGCGATTGGTAAATACATCTATGTGCTCAGCTGCAAGTGTTTGCTGGCACAAGGCACTAGATATCGCATGACCTGTTGCATCATCAGCGTGCACGACGCGGCGATGACTATGTCCGCCTTCTTTTGTTAAATGATAGTGTTTAGGGTTTTCTGCATCGCTATCGCGAGTAAAGTCGACGCCTTGATCTTTCAGCCATTTAATACTGACCTTTCCGCCATTTACAGTCTGTTCAACCGCATCTTGGTGACACAAACCTGCCCCAGCGATCAGAGTATCTTGAATGTGTGATTGCTCGTTATCTTGCTGATCTAGAACGGCTGCGATGCCCCCTTGCGCCCAGGGCGTCGATCCACTTGATATTTCGCCTTTAGACAAGACCGCGACACGTAAACTAGAGTCTAGCTTTAGAGCTGCGCTAAGGCCTGCAGCGCCGCTGCCAATAATAAGAACGTCGTAAGAATCAGGCGAAGACATAGAAAATTTCTTAGATTTTGTGTGTGAATAACATAGCAATGCGAGAATTTTATTCGCGCTTGGAACTTATTTGCAAACCTTATGTCATAACGCGTGTACATAACTATAGGGATAGGAAAATGCCGCACGCTTTGCGTATTGTTAAAAACGATGTTTGTGTTTCTGCTGTTGCCGTGGATAATACTGCGGATTGTCCTAGTGTAGATCAGCCGCAACCGATAGATAAAGCGAACAAAACCGTTCCCTGTAATTCCATGACGCAAGCTCCCACGCACACACAACAATTTGCGACTAATCCTGAACGCGTTGTCGATCAGAAGCTTGTTGCGCGTGCTCAAAACGGAGACAAAGCATCGTTTGACCTACTTGTGTTGAAGTATCAGGGCCGAGTCGGTGCGATTATTTCTCGATATGTGTCTGATCACCATGAAATATCTGATGTTGCGCAAGAGACGTTTATCAAGGCGTATCGTGGCATTAAAAACTTCAGATCAGACAGTGCCTTCTATACATGGCTGTTTCGGATAGCCGTGAATTGTGCCAAAAACTATCTTGCGTCTAAGGGGCGCAAGACGCCATCGGTTGATGTTGATATTGACGATGCTGAGGTCAAAGGTAATCACGCAAGCTTACAAGATATTTCGAACCCAGCAGATCAGTTGAATCGAGATCAGTTGGAGGCTCTGGTACTCCGCACGATTAAAAATCTTCCTGAAGAGTTAGGTGTTGCCTTAACGCTGCGTGAGTTTGAAGGTTTGAGTTACGAAGAAATTGCAAATGTGATGGGCTGCCCTGTAGGCACAGTCCGTTCTCGAATATTCCGTGCGCGTGAAGCAATCGATAAAGCGATGCAGAAGGCGCAGGGAGAATTAGCTTAATATGACTAAGCTAAATAGTTATATTTTGATTCTTAGGAGAGTGTAAGTGGACGATAAATTACGCGAATCGCTTTCAGCCCTAATGGATGATGAAGCGAATGAAATTGAAGTTCAGCGTGTGTTAAGCAAGGCGGACTCTGAGCAACTCAATGCAACTTGGAAACGCTACCATGCCGTACGTGATGTGATGGCTGATATGCGTGGTGATTTTAATTCAGCAACGAGCCTAGATATCGATATCTCTGCCTCAGTCGCTGCGGCGATTAGGGAAGAGGATGAGCAGGTTTCAGAGCATTCTGGTTCTGCTAAAACAGAACAAGTGGTTGTTCCTCAAAAGAGTGCCAAAATTTGGCGTTATGGTGGGGCTATAGCTGCTTGTTTTGTGTTGGCCTTGGGTTTGAATAACGAATTCGGTGATGTGGCTTCTCAAGGAGATTCTGTGCAGGGCTTGGTTGTGAATGAGTTAGACCCTTCTCAGGTGAAAAACTTTAATCAATACCTTCTTCGACATTCTGAATTGAGCGCTCTCACGGTGTCTTCTGGAATGGCACCTTTGATTCGTGTTGCTAGTGTTAATTCTGTTGGTATTTAACTGGGTTATATGATGTTAAAACGTATTTTATTCAGTCTGGTGTTAGTGCTCGTTAGTACCTCAGCGTTTGCTGAGCAAGACGCAGCGCACTGGATTAATAAAATGCGAACGGCTTCGACATATGAATCCTATCGTGGGGTTTTCATGTTTAGTCGTGGTGACATGTCTAGCTCTATGCGTGTTGTGCATCGATTTATAGACGGACAAGAGCAAGAGCGTTTGACTCAGCTTGATGGGGATATGGGAGAGATTCTGCGTCGTGGCACGCAAGTCATGTGTCTTATCAAGGGGCAGCGCTTAGTTGAACTTGATAAACCGGACTTTGCTAATCCTGTCAGTAATCGATTTGCCAATTTTATTCCTGGTCATATGCATTACACCCTGCATAAAAAAGGCTATGAACGGATCGTTAATCGATCGTCTGTTAAATTAAAGATTATGGCCAATGATGCAAAGAGATATAGCTATGCGTTATGGCTTGATGAAGACACGGGTTTGTTGTTGAAATCACAGGTCTTGGGTGTTCAAGACAAACCATTAGAGTTATTTCAATTCTCCCAATTAGAATTGCCTGCCGAAACGTTTGATTCTGATTTTGAATTTGATGTGGATAGTAGCGTTGTTTCTCACCATAAAGTGCCGATGAGTGAAAACGATATGCGTTGGCCAGAAAGACTAAACTGGACTGCTAATTATCACCCTCCCGGATTTATGGAAGTAGAATCGACTAAGAAAGCGGGTAGTGTTGTGTTGTACTCCGATGGTCTTGCGAACTATACCGTTTTTGTTGAGTTGAAGAGCAAGGCATCGTTACCAAATGGCGCGACTAAGGTTGGTGCAACAACTATGTATATCAAACCTCTAGAGTTTAATGACTCTGAATACACAGTGACGGTTGTTGGTGAAATTCCACCCATGACGGCGATGAACATCGCTGAGGGTGTTCAGCCGATCATGGAGTAGCCGCATGGCAAGTGAACGCGGTATAGTTCTTGAGCTTCGTGATCAGCGTGCTCTTATTCAGACTCAAAGAAGAAGTTCTTGTCAAAGTTGTCAGTTAGAAAACTCTTGTGGTCAAGGCTTGATCTCAAAGCTCGGCTCTGAGAAGAGCATGGAGTTTTGGGTTGATAACTCCTTAGATGCACAGGTAGGCCAGACTGTGACGATAGATTTACCAGATGAAGGCTTGCTGTACGCATCGGTCTTAATGTTTTTGGTGCCTCTCATCATAATGCTTGCATCTGCAGGACTAGCTTTCGCAACAACAGAGAATGAACTCTTTTCGATTTTCGCTGGGGTAATCGGATTGCTGTCGGGCTTTTATTTCGCACGCGTTAAAAGTCAGTCGATGCAGAATGACTCCCGTTTCGTACCAGTGCTGAACACGATTCAGTTATCTAGTGCCGAAGGTGGCGCTTGCTTTCCCTCAAAGTGATACTTTGGGCACAACTGAGTTGTGGCCCTTCTTATAAAAATAGTGCCTTACCTAAGGTTAATTTGAATCTCATTCACACAACACTAAATATGAATGTAAGAGACCTTTTGTTCCTTTAATGTTAGGAGTCGTTATGCGTCATTCCCTCGTGCAAACAGTGCACATTCTTACTTTTTTTCTAACGTCTTTTTTTGTTTTAAACGCGCACGCTAGAAGTCTTCCAGATTTTACGGATCTTGTTGAAGAGCATGCGCCTGTCGTCGTTAATATCAGCACCGTCAGTAAAACGAGAGCTGATAACGGGCAGGGCTTTCAAGGTGACATGGAGCAAATACCGGACTTTCTTCGCCATTTCTTTGGAGGGCAATCTCCTTATCAAGAGAGAGATCAGGAACGTGAGCGCTCTTCTACTGGCTCAGGATTTGTGGTGACGGAAGATGGTTATATTCTGACGAATAATCATGTTGTCGAAGGTGCTGATGAAATTTATGTGCGTTTTAATGACAGAAGTGAATTAGCAGCTGAGCTTGTTGGTTCTGATAAACGCTCCGATTTAGCGGTTCTAAAAGTAGATGCTGATGATTTGCCTACTGCCAAGTTGGGTAAATCAAAAGACCTAAAAGTAGGCGAGTGGGTATTCGCCATCGGATCTCCTTTTGGCTTTGATTACACGGTAACTGCTGGCATCGTGAGCGCTAAGGGCCGAAGCTTACCCAACGAGAATTATGTTCCATTTATTCAAACTGATGTCGCGATTAATCCGGGTAACTCAGGTGGCCCTTTGTTCAATATGGATGGGGAAGTTGTAGGTATTAACTCTCAGATCTATACGCGTTCTGGTGGTTTCATGGGTATGTCTTTCGCTATACCAATGGACGTTGCTATGGAGGTCGTTGATCAGCTACGTGGTCAAGGTTATGTCTCGCGCGGTTGGTTGGGTGTTTTAATTCAAGAGGTAAATAAAGAGTTAGCGGAGTCGTTTGGTTTGGATAAGCCGCATGGCGCCCTAGTTGCACAGGTTGTGCCTGGCTCTCCAGCCCAGAAAGCTGGGATAAAGGTTGGCGATATCATCGTTAAGTATGAAGATGAAAAAGTAGGTTTATCGTCTCAGTTACCTCACTTTGTTGGACGAACCAAAGTTGGTGAAACCGCGAGCCTTACACTCATTCGAGATGGCAAAAAACAAACCGTTGATGTTGAAATAGGTGAGTTGCCAAACAGTGCTGACAAAACTGCGAAGCCTGCAAAAGCAACAGCTCCCAAAGCAGATCGCCTCGGATTGATGGTGCAGGAGCTTGATGACGCGATTGTTAATGAAATTGGAATGACGGGAGTTGAAGTCGTTAGCGTCGAAAAAGGTGCTGCGAGTAAAGCGGGTATTCGTCAAGGTGACATCATCGCCAAATTGAATAATGAGAGCTTCGAAGACTTAGATAGTTATGAAGACTTGGTTGATGATTTGCCGGAAGACAAAGCTATTCCGGTTCTAGTTATTCGAGGTGGAAATCCTTCATTCTTGGTTCTTAAAATCGAAGATTAATATTTGAGGTATCGATGTTGCCCTTGGAATTACAGGAGTGGCTTTTTAACGAAGGCTACGACTGGCAAGATGAGCAAACAGTGCTTGGTGGCGATACCTGTGCAAATATAGTTTGTTCACATCGCAGTGAACCGCCGGTGTTTATTAAATATATGGCATCGGCTCCACCAAGCTTTTTTCAATGTGAGGCTGAAGGCCTCTCATATTTATCTAGTGTCTCTAATGTTTGTACGCCAGATGTATACGCTTATGGACAGAGCTACTTGGTTTTGGAATACATTCGACCAAATCAATTGGCAAAGGACTTTTGGGAGCAGCTTGGTGTTCAGTTGGCTGCGATCCATTCATTGACTCGTGATGAATATGGTTTCGTCAACGATAACTATTGTGGTCGAACTGTTCAGTCGAACAAACTCACGAAAGACCCATTCAATTTTTTTGCTGAGCAGCGATTAATGGTGCTTGCAGAGAAAGCATTTGATTTGAATTTTCTGGCCGTAGGAGATCTTCAAGCGATTGAGGCATTATGCTTACGGCTAGATAATATTGTGCCTTATCAATTAGCTTCGCTATTACACGGAGATCTTTGGTCAGGGAACGTTCATTCGAATCAGCTTGGGTTGCCTGTATTTATCGATCCAGCGGTGTATTACGGATGGGCTGAAACTGATATTGCGATGACGCGCTTGTTTGGCGCCTTTGATCAACGTTTTTACGATGCGTATCAAAGTGTTCGTCCGATGGAGCAAGGCTGGGAAGGTCGCTTGGACCTTTATAATTTATATCCATTATTGAATCACTTGGTCTTGTTCGGACAAAGTTATTTGCCTAAAGTGCGTGATGTACTTGCAAAGTACGCATAGCGCTTTAAGAGCGTCGTTCACTTAAACAATAAATGTGAGTATTCCGTGCTGTTTCCTGATTTAGACGAAGACACTATTTTTATTCATCGCGCTGATGACAAAGAACAATTTGGAGTGTTTTCTCCTCATTCTTTTGACTTAGAAGGTAAATCTTGGCCAACGGTTGAGCACTATTATCAAGCGATGAAATTTAGCGAAACAAACCCTGAATATGCTGAAAAAATTCGCCTAGCTAGCTCGCCTAAACAAGCGAGAAAGTTGGGACGTACGCGATTTAGAAAGATCAGAAAAGACTGGTCAAAGGTTAAGCGTGTGATGATGACGAGAGCTGTGTATACCAAGTTCAAATCATATCCCGAGATTGCTTCTGCTATACTCGATACTGGATCTGCGAAAATTATGGAAGCAAGTCAGTATGATTATTACTGGGGATGTGGCCGAGATCGACGTGCTGAAAACACGTTCGGAAAAGTACTAATGGATGTGCGTAAGAAATTGTCAGAAGAATCTGCGTAAACAAAAAAGCCCAGTTGAAACTGGGCTTTTTTATGTCTACTGCAGTATTACTTAGCTTTACGTGCTGCTCGTAATGCGATTAAACCTAGGCCAAGTAGTACGAAGGTTTGTGGTTCAGGAACTTTCTGAACTGAGATTGCATCGACATCAAAACCATCTGTGCTTTTTGAGCTAATAGTTGCGCTGATGTCTACTAAAGCAAGGTACGTCCACGTGCCATCAAATAGTACGGAACCTCCGCCATTCGCTTCGGTATTTGTGATGTCGCCAAGATGCGTGAAATCACTAAGATCACTAAAGTCATGGCTACCGAAATTGTAATTGTTGCCTACCCATACTTGCGCTTTTTCAGGGTAATGACCGCAGTCGTTACCGCAGCCAAAGGTAACTTCCCAAATAGATGATGGGCCAGTAAAGGTTTCGCCAAACTCAAATACTGCAAAGCCACCAAGACCAATCGCAGTAAACTGACCATCAGGTGAACCTAGTGCATTTGCAGGGTTGGCTCGGTCATTAGTGCCACCGATCGTGCCATTGTTTTGCCAATCAATATCCGTTGCATAAATTGCGCCGGCATTTGCATGAGCAGCCAGTGACAGCAAACTAACAGCTAAAAGTCCCTTTAATAGTTTCATGTGTTAATCCTTAAGATTGAGATGAATCAATATTGATTTGTGTTAAAAAGTAAGCAAACTAGACGCCTATATTTTTAATATATTGATTTTTATGGGTAATTTAGGTTTTCGATAATGCTGGATAGAAGCAATGTGTAAATCATTTCTAAACTTTTTAGTCGGTTTTAGAAACGAGCGTAAATTTATTTTCGATTCAGAATATGTCTTGCTCGATCTGCAAGATCACTAGCAAGCAAACCTCGTTCTCCGTGTGCGGCGGCCTCTTCATCTGCTGCATGGCTGTGAAGGCATACCGCTAATTCTATAACGTCATTGATGCTGCTTTGGTTTTGGTAAGTCTGAGCGATTAATGCTGCAGCGATTCCTGTTAACGCATCGCCCATTCCGCCTGCTGCCATGCCGGGGTTGCCGTAGCGGCATACCGTAATTAAATCGGTATTAGGATGAGTGATCAGAGTTCCTGAACCTTTCAAGGTTACGTGACAATTCAGTTTTGCTCTTAGAGCCTTAATCGCTTTTATTCGGTCTTCCTCGATATCTGTTGTGCTGCAGTCAAGTAATCGCGCAGCTTCACCAGGGTGAGGGGTTATAAGCGTATTCGTATCGAGACTTTCAATTAAAATTGGGTTTTCTGCGAGGATGTTGAGAGCATCAGCATCTAACACTTTAAAACAGTTTTCGTTGAGAGTCCGTTTCAGAAGTCTCTCGGCCCATTCGTCTTTACCCAAGCCGGGGCCGATTGCAATGACATCAGCCATCTCAAAAAGCGTGTTACTTTCGATCGGGTTATATGTATGAGCCATTACTTCTGGTTGGTGAAGGATAACACTGTTTAGATAGTCTTCATGCGTAATGACAGATGTTAAGCCGGCGCCCACTCTAGCGCACGCTTGAGATGCGATTAATATTGCGCCGCCAAATCCTTTGTTACCTCCGACAAGCAAGGCCCTTCCTTGTTTACCCTTGTGCGTATGTTGTTCTCGAGCGGGGAGTACCTCAAGTAATTCAGTAATCTTCGGTAGATGCAAACTGCTGGGAACTTCACTAAAAATGCCTTCTATAAGATTGAGATCATGAAATGCGATCTGACCAGAATAATGACGACCGACGCCCGTCATTAATCCTATCTTGTTTGCAATGAAGGTCGTTGTAAGATCAGCTTCAATGCACGCATTAAAAATGCGTCCGGTATTTGCACTTAAACCTGATGGAATGTCTAGCGAGATAGTATGGATATTGCTTTTCTCTCTTCGAACGGTATTGGAAAGCTCGATGGCGTCAGCATAGTTTGCGTCAAGATCTCTGTTTAATCCTGTTCCAAATAATCCATCTACGATGATGCAATCAGAGGTTTGTTTGTCGAGCAATATACGAAAGGTGTCGCAATTGTATGCAGCAATATGAACCTCTGTTTCATGGCATTGTTCGTAGGCTGACTTTGCATCGCCGCTTAGGGTGTTTGGGGCAACGAAGTGTATACATTGTGCTTCGAGGCCTTTTAATTTAGCGAGCATTGCAACGAGGTAGGCGTCGCCGGCATTATTTCCTTTTCCGCACAGGGCAATGACCATTTTTGTATTTGGCCAAGTTGCCAATAATTGTTCTAACGAAAAGTTTGCGGCGCGACGCATTAACTCAAAGCCAGGTATGCCATATTCTTGGATGGCTATGCGGTCTAGCTCTCGAGTTTGTTCTGCTGAAAATACAGTTTTTGGTAGTGTTTCGACTGGAGATTTCATCATTCAATATATCCCGACGCGTGAGGACTGGATGTTAATTAGAAATATTGAAGCATCTGATAATTCTATTGTATCGCAACTTATTCGCGATGTGTTGACGGAGTTCGGCGCTAATCGACCCGGTTTTGCATGGCAAGATCCTGAGCTTGATGCAATGTCTCACGCGTATGAAACGCCTGATCGAGTCTATAAGGTGATAGATCTTGAAGGGCGAGTTGTTGGCGCAGGAGGAATCGGACCCTTCTTGAACAATCAATATGATCGTTGTTGTGAACTTCAGAAAATGTATTTGGATGCAGGGCAGAGAGGCAAAGGATTTGGTCGATCGTTAATTGAAACTTTATTGCAGTCTGCTCGAGAGCTTGGTTATGAGTATTGCTATCTCGAGTCACTATCAACTATGAAACAGGCGATCGCTCTATACGAGATACAAGGGTTTAAGAAGCTTGAAGGGCCACTAGGAGCTAGTGGCCATAATGCTTGTGATGAGTGGATGCTGCTAAAACTTTAAATCTGACTAGCAGCTTCTTTAGCTGAAGTTTATTCTTTTCGTGCTGCAGAGCACTCTGCATTTTCGGGCTCAAGTTTGCAGCGCACTTTTCGCATTAGTTTGAGTGTTCTTGAGTCATATATTCCCATTTCACCTAACTCAATGCGGCTCTGACGAAAGTCTTCTACCCAATAGTCATATAGATGTTTGGGTATCTCAATCCAATACTCTTCCGGAATTGTGGCCTCAGGGTCGACTAGCCATTTGACGAAACGGTTGTATTCTCGCATGGCTTGATCACGTGCTTTTTGCGCAAATCCTTCAGGAAACTTTTCCCATCGCGCAACGACTTGCATGGTGATGAACAAAAATGGCTCTTCGTATATACCGCCATTTGGTTCCAAGCCTTTATGCATTTCAAATGGCTCGTATACGATTGCGGGAGCAGCGGTAAGGTCGACACTTCCGTTATTGAACTTTAAGATCGAATTGAAAATGGTTGAGCTAACTGGCGTGATGCCGTGTTTCTTTGATAAATAAGCAGACTCAGGTATGTCATCTAGTACTGCCATTCTTTTACCAGCGAAGTCACCAGGAAGGAGAATTGTTCTGTCGCGTGTAAACATGAAAATTGCGCCAGCTGGACCGATCGCAAAAATCTCATACTCACCATTACGCATAAGTTTGGAAGCTTTCTTTGAAGAAAGAGATTTAAGGACAATGCCCATAGCTTCGTAACTTGGGATTGCTCCAATCGCACCGAGACTTCCTGTTAAGGAGTTAAACTCCCGAGCACGAAAGCCCAGCATATTTACTGCGTCACAGCGCCCTAATTTGAATTCTTCAATCGCAATGCGCTCGTCCTCATAGACCACATAACTGAGGTCAACGCCCCAGTTCGCGGCATGAATCTTAGCTTCGGCCATGATCTGGCCGACAGGGCCCGCTTTGCCGATAGGATCCCAAACACAGGCGAGAATAGGGATTAAGTTTGTGGCTTTTCCGCCTACCGTTTGATTAGCCGTAAGGGCAGTACTGGTGAGCGAGATACTTATGAAAATGAGAGTAAGGACTGCTTTCTTAAAAATCATATTGATGGCACTTTTTATTTTGATCAGGTGAAGTGTACTGAGCGTAGGAAGCGGTGTCGTGGATTGCCGCACAAAACCTGAAAAACATCCCTAAATCTGTACTGCTTATACTGCCTTAAAGGTGTATTGATACTCTACGCCTATTCATTGCTAGGATAATGTTTTATTCGGCCAAGCAAGGAGAGGTATTTTGATGAACATCGATATTTATCAAGTAGATGCATTTACTGATACGATTTTTAAAGGAAATCCTGCTGCAGTCATTCCTTTAGATGCGCCTATCGAAGAAGTGCTCATGCAGTCTATTGCCGCCGAGAACAATCTTGCTGAAACAGCATTTTTTTACCCCATTGATGGTGGGTATCACTTGCGATGGTTTACTCCGACTGCAGAAGTCCCCCTGTGCGGGCACGCCACGCTCGCAAGCGCCTTCGTTGTCTTTAAGTTCCTAAAGCCTGAACTAAATAGTATCCGCTTTAATTCAGCGAGTGGTTGGCTAGTCGTTAATAAACGAGCATCGGATCTCGAGTTAGATTTTCCTTTGATTTCCTATGACTCCATAGATTTGCCTGAGTCAGTGCACAGGGCTTTGGGGGGTAATGTTATTGAAGCGTATCGAACAGAAGGTGACCCTAATTATCTTGTCGTGTTGGAAAGTGAGACAGCGGTACAATCGATAGATCCCGATATTCGAGCATTGAAAGACGCGGCAGAGGTTGGCGTCATCGTAACTGCACGTAGCGATATATCTAGTGTTGATTTTGTTTCTAGATATTTTGCGCCAGCAATGGGAATAGATGAAGATCCAGTCACAGGATCAATTCATTGTGTGCTAACGCCTTATTGGTCAGAGCGTTTGAACAAAAAAACGCTTCAGGCTAAACAGCTATCGGAGCGGCAAGGGGAGCTTGAATGTGGATTGCGCGAAAGCCGAGTTTTGATTCGAGGGAAGGCGACACTCTTTATGAAGGGCGCGCTGCATTTGGATATTTAGCGTTTATTGGTATTAGCCTTTCACTTACTCTTTACATGGTTCATGTATAAATTTCTATTGTGGACGGCATTCTGTCTTAAGTGGCCAAGCTTATTAAACGGTATTGGCAAATGGAATGCCTGAGAGTAGGATTTACGCCGCTTTGCGTATTGCTTGAAGCACAGCTACGATTTAAACGCGGCGATTAAGGAAACAATAATAAGAAACGATAAGGGATTTATCACTGAGAGTAGATGACCATGGTTTACCTTGAAGATCAAATTGCCGCTCAAGACGGCCTTCAGCTAAATGTTTATCGATGGATGCCTGAACAGCCTGCTCACGCTGCTTTAGTTATCTCTCACGGTTGGAGTGAGCACGCAGCGCGTTATCATGAATTAGCGACATGGTTTACTCAGCAAGGATTTGAAGTGCATGCTCTAGATCATCGGGGGCATGGTAAGTCTGAAGGCAAGCGCGGTCATGTTGATGCATGGACAGATTACACGCGAGATCTCGAAACCTTGCGTCAAACCATTTCGCACGAATATCAATACATTCTCGGACACTCAATGGGGGGTATGATTGCTGCGCTTCACTTACTTGAATATCCAAACCGCTTTAATGCCGCTGCCCTGAGTGGTCCAGCAGCAGATGTATCCTACAAAGTTCCTGTTCTTAAAAAGCTCATCGGTAAGATTATGAGTGCTTGGTACCCAAGCTTGGCGCTTAAAAATAAGGTTGACCCTAATATTGTCTGTGGAAATCCAGACGTTGTACGAGCTTATATGAATGACCCGTTAAATCACGGTCTCGTATCGGCGCGATGGTTTAGTGATTATCTACAGCAGATCGAACGCCTTAAAAAAGAAGCGGCTAGTATTCGAGTGCCTGTTGCTATCTGGCATGGCGAGAAAGATGAGTTGGTGGCTCCATGGGTCGGTAAACAGTTGCACGAAGGTCTTCAATGCTCGGGCAAGCAATTTCATACCGTTGAAAACGCCTTGCACGAAATTCTATTCGAGCAGAATTGGCAGTCTTTGGCTGGCGATATGAAAGTCTGGTTAGAGCAGTATTAAATTCACAATCACAGGCCGCTATGTATTGGCGGTAATCGTAGCAAAAGTGTAGAATACGCGCCTTTTTACGATTGCCCTCAAGGACTGTGAATGCTTGAAGTAAATCCTATTGTTCAGAAGATTAAAGAAATGCTCGAGCGTGTTGTAACGCTTAGGGGGTATCTTTGACTTCGATACCAAAAATGAGCGCTTAGTTGAAGTTACGCGCGAGCTAGAAGATCCTGCTGTCTGGGACAATCCCGAAAATGCGCAAGCGCTTGGTAAAGAGCGTTCAAGTCTCGAAGCTGTTGTCACTACCATCGAAGATTTAGAAAGCGGATTGAATGACTGCCAAGACCTATTAGATATGGCGGTTGAAGAGCAAGACGAGGACGCTGTGAACGACGTTCAAAGTGAAATCGAAAGCTTAGAAGAAAAGCTAGCTACTCTTGAGTTCCGTCGTATGTTCTCTGGCGAAATGGATCCCAATAACGCGTACTTAGATATTCAATCTGGTTCGGGCGGTACTGAAGCACAAGATTGGGCATCGATGATTATGCGCATGTATTTGCGTTGGGGTGAGCAAAAAGGGTTTAAAACTGAGTTAGTTGAAGTGTCTGATGGAGAGGTCGCAGGTATTAAAAGTGCGACCATTCAATTCACAGGTGAATATGCTTTCGGCTGGCTCAGAACAGAAACAGGTGTGCATCGCCTAGTTCGTAAATCACCTTTTGATTCGGGAAATCGTCGCCATACTTCATTTGCTTCTGTGTTCGTCTCCCCAGAGATTGATGACAATGTCGACATTGAAATTAACCCAGCAGATTTGCGTATCGATACATATCGATCAAGTGGTGCGGGTGGTCAGCACGTCAACACGACGGATTCAGCGATTCGTATCACGCACGAACCTTCGGGTATTGTTGTTCAGTGTCAAAATCAGCGTTCACAGCATCAGAACAAAGACAAGGCCATGCAACAGTTGCGTGCCAAACTCTATGAACTTGAGATGATGAAGCGTAGTGAAGCAGCACAAGCCTTAGAAGAGAGCAAATCGGATATCGGCTGGGGAAGCCAAATCCGTTCTTATGTACTAGATTCTTCTCGTATTAAAGATTTACGTAGCAATGTCGAAACTAGCAACTGCAATGCAGTGTTAGATGGCGATTTAGATCAGTTTATTGAAGCTAGCCTCAAGCTAGGATTGTAATTTTATTCGGAACCAAACATGTCGAACGATGTAAAGTCAGAGCAAAGCCTATCTATTGAAGATGAAAACAAGTTGATCGCAGAGCGAAAAGCGAAACTTGAGCAGTTGCGTGAAGGTAGTAAATCGAACGGTCACCCCAATGACCACCGTCGTGAGAACTTAGCGGGTGATTTGCAAGCGCAGTATGGTGATAAGAGTAAAGAAGAGCTTGTTGAGTTAGCTATCCCTGTTGCTGTTGCCGGGCGCGTTATGCGTCGTGGTGGCCCGTTTGTAGGCATTCAAGACGTATCTGGCTCAATCCAGAGTTATGTGGGCAAGCCTATCCAGAAAGAATCGAAAGATTGGGCCAACCTAGATCTTGGCGATATTGTTGGAGCAACCGGCACGCTGAGTAAATCAGGTAAGGGTGACTTATATGTTGAAGTTACTGATGTCGCTAACTTCCGTATTTTGACGAAATCTTTGCGTCCTCTGCCTGATAAATATCATGGCTTAGCGGATCAAGAAACAAAGTATCGTCAGCGTTATGTTGATTTGATTGCTAACGAAGATACGCGCAACACCTTCATGATTCGTTCGAAGATCGTGAGTGCTATTCGCAATTACTTAGCTGAAAAAGACTTCATGGAAGTTGAAACACCAATGCTTCAGGTGATTCCAGGTGGTGCGACGGCTAAGCCATTTGAAACGCACCACAATGCTTTAGATATCGACATGTTTTTGCGTATCGCGCCAGAGCTATATTTGAAGCGTTTAGTTGTTGGCGGTTTTGATCGTGTGTTTGAAATTAACCGTAATTTCCGTAATGAGGGGCTGTCAACGCGACATAATCCTGAGTTCACAATGATCGAATTCTATCAGGCGTATGCTGATTACCACGATTTGATGGATATTACCGAAGATATGCTGCGCACTGTTGCTTTACAGGTATTAGGTACTACCGATATCAAGAGCACGAAGAAAGATGCAGATGGCAATGTGGTTGAAGAGACTTTATATGATTTCAATCAGCCGTTTACACGCATGACCATGGCTGAGGCTGTGTTGAAGTACAACCCTGATTTTGACGCTGCGGTGATCAATAACCCTGAGTCGAATATTGATCAAATGAAGGCTTATGCGAAGCAAGTTGGTGTGCCTGATTCACCTCAGCAAGCGACGTGGGGCGCAGGAAAATACTTGTGCGAGATCTTTGAAGAGACTGCTGAAGAGAAACTTGATCAGCCAACATTTATCACCGCGTACCCTTGGGAAGTTTCGCCTTTGGCACGCCGTAATGACGATAACCCATTCGTCACTGATCGATTCGAATTCTTCGTTGGTGGCCGTGAATTAGCGAATGGCTTCTCAGAGTTAAACGACGCGGAAGATCAAAAGCAACGTTTCTTAAAGCAAGTTGAAGAGAAAGATGCGGGTGATGATGAAGCGATGCACTTTGATGCTGATTACATTACGGCACTTGAGTATGGTTTGCCGCCAACCGCTGGTGAGGGTATTGGTATTGACCGCTTAGTGATGCTGTTTACTGATTCGCCAAGTATTCGTGATGTTATATTATTCCCGCACATGAAGCCGCAAGGTGCGTAACTCATTGCAATGATGATCAAGGAAGAAGATTTATCAGCGTCTTGGAAGACGATAATAGGGGAGCAATTTACGCTCCCCTATATGCGTGAGCTAGATTCTTTTCTTGATTCAGAGCTCGCCGCTGGAAAAACTATTTATCCCGCATCAGATCTTCTTTTTAGTGCCTTAAATGCAACTGATTTTGAAGATGTTCGCGTTATCATTTTAGGGCAAGACCCTTATCATGGGCCAAATCAGGCACATGGTCTGAGCTTTTCTGTTCAGCCTGGTGTAAAAATTCCACCTTCTCTGATGAACATTTATAAAGAGCTTGAAACCGACATTGGATGTCCGATTCCGATGCATGGTTATCTACAAGAATGGGCAGAGCAGGGTGTTTTATTATTGAATGCTGTTTTGACGGTAGAGCAGGCGAACGCAAATGCGCATCAAGGAAAGGGGTGGGAGCAGTTTACAGATGCGATTATCCGCAAACTAAATGATGAACGAGAGAACCTCGTGTTTATATTATGGGGTAGCTACGCTCAGAAAAAAGGGCAGTTCATTGATACGTCGAAACACTGCGTATTAACGTCAGTGCATCCTTCACCATTATCTGCGCATCGAGGTTTTTTTGGGAGTCAGCCTTTTTCAAAGGCTAATCGGTATTTAGAGGAAAATGGGGTTTATCAAATTGATTGGAATCTGCCGTTCTTTCTATAAATTAGAAGGGCAGACTCCGGTTGCTGTGAAAGCGAAAGCTACATACTTAGAAGAGCCATTGCTGCTTCCATTTCTGCATTTAAATCTTCATCTTCATGTTCAGGGTCAGGATTAATCCCAACGCGCTCAAAGGCCGATACTTGGTGATAGTCCATCTCAGTGTAGTGATGATCTGTGCCGTTATAGCTTTGAAGTAAAGACACCATAACAAGATCTGCATAATCAACTTGCGCAACGGTACGCGTGAAGTTTGTGCACTCTTTCGGAACGATCGCAAGCTCTGCCGGGAACGACCATTTAGTAAGGATTTTGTCACCGACGAGGGGCTGAAGCTCATCTAATAGGTTATCTAAAATAACGCTATTGATCTGAATATCGTTGTCTTCGACAAACTTTAAAACAGGCAGAGCGCCAATCGAATGAATCAATCCAGCTAGAGTTGCTTGGCCAGGTTGAAGATGTTTGTGCTGGCGAGCGAGTACGGTACACATGCCTGCAACTTCGGTACTTTTTTCCCAGATCTCGCGCATACGTTTATCGATCATATCTGAGGTGGCTTGGAACATCTGCTGCATAGCCAAACCCATTGCCAAGCTACTTGTGTACGACATTCCTAGTCGACTAACAGCCATGTTCAGGTTAGAGATTTCGTTATTGCCGCGAAATAGTGGGCTGTTGCTCACCTTAATGATTCGAGCAGAGAGTGCTGCGTCTTTTTCAACAACGTCAATCAGATCGCCGATACCAGAGTCTTCTTGTTCTGTCACTTCACGCACGTTAAGCGCAACCTCGGGTAGTGACGGTAGAATTAGGCGATCATCATCGATAGCTTTGGTAATGGCTTCGACGATCTTACTTGCGAGTTCAGACATGCTTACACTTACCTCAAAAACTAATAACTTTTAGATATACGTAAGTGTAGAGCAGAATTACAATAAAGCGTGTAAATTACTGTTTTTAGTTAGGATTGTAATGTAATTCGAATAACTCAGCTTTTACAGATTGATTCGAATTTAGATAAGCGACGTTACTGTCTTTTACTCGCTCGATATCGCAAACAGCTAGGCCTAAGGTATCGTTTTCATTCGTATGAACGCGAACAATCTCTCCTAGTTTTTTACCAGCTTCATCAAAAATATTTTCTCCGGGAAGTAGGCTTGCAGATTGCCCAGATTGAAAGCGATACATACGCTTCTTCGCTTTCCCAAGAAATTTCATACGCGCGATAATTTCTTGCCCAGTGTAGCATCCTTTTTTGAAACTCACCGCACCTAAGTCTTGAAGATTCAGATTTTGAAGAATAAATGTCTCGATGGTTTCAGGATATAGTTCTGGGATTCCAGATAGGCAGTCCTGCTTATACCACTCGTTGAGTAAATTAGGGTCTAAGGTAATTGGCGCGTCTGCCTCATTCAGTTGCCATAGTTCTTGTCGTTGTGCGTCGACTTGGCGAGTAAGACCGAAATTCGTGTTTTGCAGCACGTGTTCATCTTTTAAATTCGACTCGTCGAAAACGCCAAACACTTTTGCATGTTCAAGCGTTTCGATCTCGCATTTAAAAAAGACTTTGTATTTACTCAAAGTATCGACGCCTTGTTGGCGAACGCTTTCATGTACTTTTATCAAAAAACCGTCTTCGATTCTGGCGATGACGAACAACCAATACATGCGCCCTTTGGCGCTGTTAGCTGTGCCATAGGTGCATTGAAGCGGTGCTAGTTCAGTTACGTCGCAACTAAATTGGCCCTGCAAAAATTTCTCAGCATCTGGGCCGCTTACTTTGATTAATGAATAGGGGAGTTGTACACCTGTCTGTATCATTTTGTCGCTATCGTTGAAGTTGTTTGTGAAAGTTCTTTGTTATGCCGATCGTGAACGTATAGTCTGCGATGGTGATCTTTTTTACTGCTCGTTAGAGGGCTCAAGCAAATGATGTATTTCGCACCGCTATTAGTGGCTAGTACCAGAATCGCAAAGGCGTGCGTGAGCCAAACTGAGCTATGAATCGAGATTGGTAAGTAGTGTCCATCGCGACGATAAACGAGTTTTTTCCCCTCAATCATGAGAGCATTGTTGTGTGCGTGAGATTTGAAAACCGAGTAAGTTAAATAAGCATTAGTCCCTATGGCGATGCATGCAGCACCTGCACTAAATAATGAGGCTTCTGCGATTATCAACATAGCTAGTGCCACGATGCTAGGTAAGGTTAATATACCCAGCATTGCGTAGGACTGTTTAATGGTGATATTAACTTGGTTGAACACGATCCAATATCATTTTTACCATGTAAGCATGGTCTGCATTGTCCGGTACGCTCTTTTGCATGAACCACTGGAAGAGCTCAGTGTCTTCGCATGTTAAGAGGTCTTCGTATTTTGCTTTATCTTCTTCAGATAGATCTTTGTAGACTTCCTTCAAAAAGGGAACCAACAACACATCTAGCTCGAGCATCCCTCGGCGGCTATGCCAAAACAGACGATTGAACTTAATCGTTTCTGGGCAATCTTGCTGAGTATTGGCTTGGTTTGACATAAGGCTATCTCTAACTGTAAAGAGTCGAATTATAAGAATGCTCGCGCGCACTAACAAGCATCATGAGCGATGATTATAATTTTATTTCTATACGGTGGCCGAGGTGTTCAGAGATTCATTATTCACTAAAAATATTTAGAATCCCACCGACTCCATTTTCGATCAATTCAGTGATTAAAAATGGGATGATCAGGCCTGCTATCAAAGACCAATAAATTGAAAAAAGAAGAGGGTTTTCTGGTTGTTTAAATGTTGGCCAAACATGTAAGTAAAACAAACACTGATAAGCTAGTAGGCCTAATGCGAGTATAGCTAGACCTAAACCGATGATTGGAAATGTATTGGATGCAAACCACATCAACAATGACAAAACTAATGTTATGGTGATTGAAAGATTTTTAGGTCTGATGAGTTTATCGTTTCGAAACATAAGTAATGCAATATGCGATGGCTGAGTACGACGGATTATATGTAAAATCTGCCTAGTGTTTTATATGTTTTGTTGATTAGATGTGGATGAATGTCGTGGAACAGCGCTGGTATGTTTATATGGTTGAGACTGAGTGCGGTGTCCTTTATACCGGAATCTCAACAGATATTGATCGCCGTTTCTCAGAACATTGCGCTGTATCTAATGGTGGAAAGCAGGGTGCTAAGTTCTTTAGAGGCAAAGTTGCGAAGGCTGTCGTATACCGTGAACAGTGCCTGAATCGAAGCGAGGCATCGAAACGAGAATATGTAATTAAAAAATTAAGCGCCGCTAAAAAAAGAGCTTTGATTAACGGCGCAGACTGACTTAAGCGCGTCTTTTCTTAAATGCGTGTCTACCCACCGAAAATAGTGTTTGGCCTACGGTAGACCATGCATTCAAACTCGGTTTAGGAAGTTTTCCATCACCCATTCTCGCGAGTTGGAATTCGTACCATGTGATCGAAAGCATGGCCATTTGATCCACACTTTTTACGCCCGTTGTAGGTTCTTTCCAGTCGATTCTATATGAGGCGTCATCTAATAGTTTTTGTCCGACTTTAGGGTCGATCGCAAGTGGACGCGCTAGCCCGATCATGTCACAAGCGTTTTGATCGAGAGCATGTTGCATTGCTTCTGCTGAACGGAATCCTCCGGTTACGACAAGTGGTACGTTTACTTTGTCGCGGATTGATTCTGCGAACTCTAGAAAATATGCTTCTCTTTTTTGCGTACTTTCTGCGATTTTGTGGCCCATCATTTTAGGACTTTCGTAGGTGCCACCAGAGATTTCAATTAGATCAATGTTCAGTTCACCAAGTCGAGAAATAACCTGCATGGCTTCTTCATGACTGAACCCGCCTTTTGAATAATCGGCTGAGTTGAGTTTAATACCTACTGGGAAATCATCGCCGACTGCTTTTCTTATTGCGGAGTAAACGCTTTCAACAAAGCGCATGCGATTTTTTAATGATCCGCCCCATTTGTCCTTCCGTTGATTGTGGTGGGGGGAGAGGAACTGACTAACCAAATAGCCATGTGCGCCATGGATCTGTATGCCATCAAATCCTGCTTCTTTAGCGAGTCGCGCGCTGGTCGCAAACGCATCAATAATGTGGTTGATCTCATTATCGTGCAAAGCGCGGGGGCAATTGAAAGATGCTTGCAGTGCGCCTCCTAGAGGAATCGCTGATGGCGCAACAGGCTCTTTGCTTAGGAATTTAGGTATTTGTTTACCTGGATGATTTAACTGCATCCATACTTGAGTACCGTTCTTTTTTGCGGCTGTAGCCCAGGCTCTAAAAGCTGCGAGGTCACTTTGTTCATCTAATACAACGTTCTTAGGCTCACCTAAAGCGGTTCTGTCTATCATGACGTTGCCCGTGACAAGTAAACCTGTGCCTCCTAATGACCATGCTTCATATAACTTAGATAGACGTTTATCAGGATTATGTTGCTTGTCGCCAAGCTGTTCGCTCATGGCAGACTTGAACAAACGATTTTTTATTTCAGGCTTATTGTTTGGACTAAATGGGCTATTTAATGCAGGCATACATCATACTCGTACTTTGATTTTATTAGCGAGCGAGCAGGATACTTAGTTCTATTTGCGAGCGATAGAGCACGGCCGTATTTCTAAATGTTTTTCAGAAATGAACTAACTATCTTTGAGCCTTGATCAAAGAGAGAGTTTTGTGTGTCCAGCCAATGGATTTTTACGCCTTTCTTCTCGATATTGCGAAACCACTTTTCCTGTTGTTTCGCAAACTGATGAATAGCGCTGCGTAGCTTTTGATGCATGTCGTTCAAGTTCATTTCTCCAAGTAGATGTTGAGAGATAAACCGATACTCTAAGCCGTAATGCTCAAGTGCTTCGTGTGAGACACCATCTTGAATAAGGTTTTCTACTTCTTCGATCATACCTTCTTCTAGGCGCGCCGATAGGCGCGCACTGATTCGTTCACGAGTCACTTCTCTTGGAAACTGCAGGCCTATAACGCAAGGCTCAAAATCGGGCCAATGTACGCATGGGCTACCAGATTTCTCTGCTAAAGCGATTTCTATTGCGCGAATGGTTCTGTCTTTATCAATTGAGTCGGTCTCGTTGTGAAGACTAGGGGATAATTCGTGAAGCTGGTGTATAAGCTGTTCGTGCGATTTTTCTTCTAATTCTGAACGCAGCTTTTTATCAATCGGGGCTGAGGTTAATGCATAACGCTGGAGTGTCGCATCCAAATACATTCCCGTTCCACCAACAAGAAAAGGCAATTTATTACGAGATATGACTTTTTCAAAAGCGGAAGAGAAGTCTTGCGCATACCGAAAGAGATTATATTCCTGGCCCGGCTCGGCAATATCAATGAGATGGTAAGGAAGATCACCGTATTCTTGAAGATCCTTCCCCGTTCCGATGTCCATACGACGAAAGACTTGTCTTGAATCTGCGGAGATAATTTCGCCATTAAATTGTTTGGCGAGCTCAATCCCTAAACGAGTTTTTCCATTTGCGGTAGGCCCAAGGATCACGATTAGAGGTGTTTTTTTTTGAATTTGCATGATCTTGTTCAAAGTTTGCGCAGAATGATTTGATGCTTGAGGAGTGCACTATTAATGTAGTGCCCCCTTGAAGCTTCGCAGCAATGTTAGCAGGCTTTATATGCATTTGTTGACCACTGTTTATTAAAATAACTCGGCAGTGGAACCAATAATGATAGCGGTTACATTTTCTATGAAAGCACGGACAAGCTTATATTCGCGCGATACAGTGATACGTTGTTTCGTAATAACGTTGTTACTTTCAGTATTTGCATCATCTGCACATGCACTTGAGCGTAAAGTGTTTTGTGTATGGGATCCTGTCGGCCGCAGTGGGCCTGTCATGGCGTTTTATTCAGATCTTATTCCTAAAGCGCAATCCTGGGGCTTAAGTATACGGTTCATCGCTTATACAGATGAAAAAATCGCAGCAAATGATTTCAAAGCGGGAAAGTGTGACGCCGTCTTGCTAAGCGCTATTCTATCGCGTCAGTTTGTAAAGTTTGGCGGAACGATGGATGCCATCGGTGCGATTAGCTCGCAGCGAGGTTTGGAAACTGTATTAAAAACCTTAGCCAGACCCAAAGCTGGAAGGTTAATGACTCAGGGAAAGTATGAGGTTGTCGCAACATTCCCTGTCGGCTCGATGTACGCTTTTGTGAATGATCGATCCATCAATAATATAGGTGATTTTTCTGGGCGTCGTATCTCTGTTTTGAATAACGATCCACAAGCTATGAAGTTTGCCAAACTTGCTGGAGCAACGCCCGTTGCAACGACCCTTTCTACTTTCGCTCCCATGTTTAATAACGGCAACATAGACATACTGCTTATGCCCGCGCTTGCGTATAACACCTTCGAGTTGTATCACGGTTTAGGAAAACGAGGTGGCATTATCGATTACCGATTGTATTACGGCATGTTGCAGACGGTGTCACGCAAAAGTGCGTTTCCTGACGATTTCGGATTTAAAATGCGTAAATATATTTTTACGCGTTTGAAAGCGATCGATAAATTGGTTAGTGATGCCGAGAAAGAAATACCGGCGAAATATTGGATTGGGGTCGATCAATTTACGAAAGATGATATTGACCACTTCAGTAAACGTGTTCGCTTGGCCTTGAAAGACGATAAGGTGAATCATCCAACAGCGCTTAAATTATTGTGGAAGATACGTTGTCGACAAGACCGAAGTCGTGGTGAATGTGTCAGACCAGAATAGCGAAGGAATAAAAACCAAAAAAATTAAAAGGCGCCAATTGGCGCCTTTTTTCTTATGATGCTTGCTGATTTACTGTGACAGCGTCATTGACGGCTTCTTTGTTTTGCATTGATGTTGTATGGGATTTATCGCCCTTATCAAGCCATAGAAGCATTGCAGGTAATGCGAAGAAATCAAAAATCAAAGCGAGTGTAATCGTGATCGCAGTGAAGATTCCCATGTATGCGTTCATATTAAAGTCTGATAAAGCAAGTACCATAAACCCTGCAACAAGTACGAATGTTGTTACCCATAGGGCGGTGCCTACCATGGTAAATGCATATCGAACGGCTTCTTCAGCGGTATAGTTTTTCTCTCTGCGAGCGCGTTGATATTTGCTAAGGAAGTGCACAGTATTGTCGATCACGATACCCAATATCATGCCAACACCACTTCCAATAGAGATGCCTACATCGCCTTGAAATAGTCCCCATATACCAAAGGTTGCGCCGATTGGTACGAGGTTAGGGATAATGCTTACAGCGCCTAATCGTAAGGAGCGTAAAACGATACACATCACGATGATGATAACGATTAAGGCATAGCATACGCCCATGATCATACTGTCGACATTGCGCTTTCCGATATGGGAAAACATCAAATTGGTGCTTGCTGCATAAAAAGATTCGATATCTGTATTATCTTCGAGCCATTGGCTAATTTCCTGCTCGAGGCGCAATGTAGTTCTGGTATCAACGTTTTCTAACGAGATTAATATTCGTGCAGAGGACTTATCGATATTCAACTGGTTGTTCAGGTCTAAGCCATAAGGAAGCGACATCTCATATAGCAACAGGTACTGTGCAGCTAATTCTTTGTCCTCAGGCAGCATGAAGAAGTCCTGATTATCGGCATGCATGTTTTTGTTTAAACGTTTGAATATCTCGGTGATGGTTTCGACATTTGTGACTTCTGGCTTTGATTTGAGCCATTGCGAGAACGACTCAACTTGTCTCAAGAATTCTGGTTGGCTAATACCGTTGCTTTCGCCTTGCTCCAGAGAAAAGGCAATATTGTAGATGCCAGTTAAATTGTCAGATGTGAATTCAGTGTCTGCACGGAACTCCACCGATTCCTTGAAGTAGGCGATAAAGTCATCGTTAATTTGATTTAGCGGAATTAAAGCGAACAAAACGACTGTGACAATGCCAGAGCCGATCAAAACGCCATTACGATTGTTGATGATGAAAGAGGCAAGTTTGTCCATACCCTTGCTTTGACGTGCTGCTTGCTTCTTCGTTGAAATTGGCATCACTGACATAAATGCAGGTAGGAAGAATACTGAGAAGAAGAGCGCCGCAATCACGCCCATTGCTACTGTGTTTCCTAGGTCTCTAAAGGGAGGGACTTCAGAGAAGTTCATCGTCATAAAGCCAAGAACAGTCGTTAGACTAGTGATAAATACTGGTTGGAAGTTGATACGAATACTTTCTTGCATCGCACTATGCTTTGGCATGCCTTGACGTAAGTTGTAGAGAAATGTGACGAGTATATGCACGCTGTCGGCAACGGCCATCGTGGTGATGATGACTGGCGCACTTGTTGTTGGGCCGGTAAGCACCCAACCTAGATGACCGAATAGCCCCATCGCTGTCAACGCAGAGAGAATGATGACAAGAATCGTCGCGACGGTTCCCGTGAATGATCTTAGAAGGAGCCATAAAGTCACGATAATGACGCACAACATGATTGGCATTAGTGATTTCATGTCAGCTTCAGAGGCCTCAGCAAAGGCGTTGCCAAGCATTGTTGTTCCGGTGATATAGACAGACAAGTTTGGATATTTTTCTTCAAAGTCAGCCACAATATTTCTTGCTGCGCTGACGACCTCTCGGGTTTCTGATTCGGATAGCTCGGGAAGCTGAATCGTCACATTTACTGCAGTGACATGCGCTTCTGGAGAGATTAATCGACGCACTAACAATGGCTCGTTTAGTGCAACGTTTTTGACATAATCAAGGTCAACGTCTTCAGGGAATTCAACCAAGTCTGCAACGATTAAGTCGTCTTCTTCGGCTTGGGTATGCTGGTAGTTTGTAATGGAATCAACGCGCGTTGAATATGGAAGTTGCCAGCTGCTTTCCGTCAGTTCTTGAATTGCAGAAAGAGTTTCTCTGCTGAAGACGATCCCATCTTCAGGCTCGACGACCAAAAGCACATTATCAGACTTCGAGTAGGTATTTTGAATGGTCTCGAAGGCTACCAGCTGTTCATTATCCGAAGAGAAAAAAACGCGATAGTTTGAGCTAAAGCTTATGTTAGTAAGACCTGAAGCGATGATGCCAACAATGACAAAAGTTGCGACGATGATTGCCCAGCGCCACTTAATAATACCCGCGGCAAGCTTGTCGGTAGTCATGATGAAGTCCTTAGTGAAGGTTGGGATTTACCCTGATTATTGTGATGCGAGCTAGTTTATTCCGAAATTATGCTCATAAAAAAGAACAATCTATTGAATGTACTGTTTCATTTGTGGCATAAAAAAGAAAATGTAGCTTGTTTGTTTCATTTCTGTGGGCAAAGGTGGTTTATGCAAGATTTAAATGAAATGGCGATATTCGCTGTTGTCGTGGGGTGCGGTAGTTTCACGAAAGCAGCGGATAAATTGAGGTTGCCAAAATCGACGGTAAGTCGAAAAGTTTCCCAGTTAGAAAAGCGTGTTGGTGTGAGACTTATTAATCGAACGACGCGAAATTTAAAACCAACTGAGACAGGAAAACTCTACTACGAAAACTGCATGAAAATGCTAGAGCAGGCTGAGGAAGCAGACCGCATTGTTAATAACATGCAGTCAGAGCCAACAGGTCTGCTAAGAATCAGTACTCCCTTAGCTTTCGGAGTTCCGTTCTTTATTGATATTCTGAAGCGCTTTTCTGAGATGTATCCAAAGGTCAATCTTGAGATTATCTCTGATAACAAACCTTTGGATATGCTCGATGAAGAAATTGATATTGCGTTTCGAATTGGCCCCTTAGAAGATTCTAGCCTTGTCGCACGAAATCTTGGCACTGCACGTTTATCATTATGTGCAACACCTGAATATCTGGCTAAAAATGGCATCCCCAAATCAATTGAAGATCTGAAAGAGCATACGTGTATTACTCACCCAGAATTTGAATGGGTATTGCAGGGTAAAAACCAAATTGAAGCGCCGAACATTCAATCTCGTATGATTGCTAACGATGTTGAGTTGATCCAGCGACTTGTTCTTGAGCACTATGGCATCGGTGCTGTTCCACAGCTACTCATTGCTGATGATGTGCGAGCCGGTAAATTGAAATTATTGCTGCAAGATACGCCTTTCCAAGAAAGAACGTTTTATATGGTATACCCGAGCCGTCGCGAACCACCTTCAAAAGTCGTTGCGTTCACGGAATTTATGTTAGAAAACACGGTCAATCCTCCTTGGGAGCAATTGTCGGATGTGTTTAGTGTTCGTTGTCCTGCCGATTTAGCAAGTGCTGAATTAGAGGGCGAGTTAGAAGCAGTATAAGAGAGAAGATAATGCAGAATGACGATGATACGGATTTGTTTGCTGCTGAAATGTCTGGTGTTGAGCGCATCAAGCAAAACCGCGCGCATTTAAAGAAAGTTGAAAGTGATACGCCCGGTAAAGTTGTACGTAGAAGCTTGGCGGTTTCTGCAAAGCAAGCGCTTGACCCCTTAGCGTCGACAGTAGTGCCAGAGTTAAAAGCGGCAGATGTACTCGAGTATCGTAAAGATGGAGTGCAGCACGGCGTATATAAAAATCTGAGAATGGGGCGCTACGACATTGAGGCGAGGCTCGACCTACATAGGCTGACAGTTGAAGAAGCGCGTCGTGAGGTGTTCCAGTTTTTGCGTGACTGCTTTCAATACGAACTTCGTACAGTTCTGATACTCCACGGTAAGGGCGAACGCAATGCAGACAAGATCGCTGCGATAAAAAGCCACTTGTCTGTATGGTTGCCTCAGATCGACGAAGTTATGGCGTTTCATTCTGCTCAACCTCGCCACGGAGGCACGGGGGCTGTATACGTGATGTTAAAGAAAGGGGATAAGTCTAAGCAAAGTACAAGAGAGAAGTTTGGCTTGCGCTAGATAAGGCATTATCACACTGAAAACAAAAAAGAGATTCATATGAAATTTTTTCTGAATGGTGAGGAGCGCGAAGTTAACGTAGACGCAGATACGCCTTTATTATGGTTTATTCGTGACACGCTTGAAATGACGGGCACTAAGTTTGGTTGTGGTATGGGCTTGTGCGGGGCCTGTACTGTGCATTTGAATGGCCAAGCAGTTCGTTCGTGTATTACACCAGTGTCTGCTGTTGAAGCGCAACAGATTACAACGATTGAAGGTCTGTCCGACGGCGAAAGTTTGCATCCTGTTCAGAGCGCATGGGTTAAGCACAATGTCCCTCAGTGTGGTTACTGTCAGCCGGGACAAATTATGTCTGCTAGTGCGTTATTAGCGGGTAATTCAAATCCATCTGACGATGATATCGATGTGGCTATGGCTGGTAATGTATGTCGTTGCGGAACTTACCCTCGAATCAAAGCGGCGATTAAAACTGCAGCGACAGAGCTTGCATACGAAGCAAAGAAGGGTGGGGTGAACAATGGATAAGCAAATCATGAAAGGCCCTGCTATTACGCGAAGAAATTTATTAGTAGGTGCTGCCAGTACTACAGGCGGCTTGGCGGTTGCATTTAGCATGACAGGTTGCGCCAATACTGCCTCTAAGATGGACGAGGCAGGGAAGTGGTCGCCGAATGCTTGGTTAGACATTTCCCCAGAAGGCAAGGTCGTGTTTACGCTTGACCGCGTAGAAATGGGCCAAGGCACGTATACAGGTCTAACCACTCTGATAGCAGAAGAGTTAAATCAATCTCCAGATACCATCGAAGTAAAATTTGCTGGTGCTGCGCAACAATATCGCAACCCAGATTATGGCCTACAAATCACGGGTGGTAGTAACAGCCTATCCTCTGCATGGAAGCCAATACGGGTCGCGGCAGCTGCGGTTCGAGAGATGCTTGAAAAAGCTGCTGCCGATACCTTTGGTGTTGATGCCAGTTCCGTTGTTCTGTTTGATGGTGTTCTGACGAATGATGCCGGGCAAACCTTAAATATTTCAGAAGTTATTGCGATTGCAGCTAAGCAAAGTGTACCAAGTGAACCAGCGCTTAAAGCGAAGCAGGACTTCCGATTCATCGGTAAGCATTCTTCTCGTTTAGACGCGGCTGCGAAAGTACAAGGTACTGCGAATTTCGGAATTGATGCATCTGTTGATGATATGGTGTTTGCCGTAGTCCTTCGATCTCCAGCGATTGGTGGTCGATTGAAAAGCTTTGATGCTTCGGAGCTCAACGCAGATAAGGATTTCATTGGAGCATATCAGATAGACACCGGGGTGGCGGTTGTCGCGACGAGTTCCTGGAAGGCCCGAAAACTTTCAGAGAAAGTGTCGCTTGACTGGGACTTACCACAAGAATTGATTTCAACAAAAGCAGCATTTGAGCTGTATCGTGACGCGGCTTCTAAAGATGATGGCGACGTTGTACGTGAGGTTGGAGACGCCCAAGAAGCAATCGATAACTCGTCTAATGATGCAATTGAACTCGAATTCGAAATGCCCTTTTTAGCGCATGCCACGATGGAACCGATGAACTGTTTGGCGCATGTACAAGAGGATCGCGCAGATATTTGGGCTTCGACCCAAGGGCCAGATATTGCCCAGGTCTCGGTGGCTAAGGTGACACACTTAGATTTGGATGAAGTACACATTCATAATCAATTTATTGGTGGTGGATTTGGTCGTCGTTTGAATCAAGACTTTATTGGTGAAGCTGCCGAGATTTCGATGGCGGCGAAACGTCCTGTGAAGTTAGTTTGGTCACGTGAAGATGATATGAAAAATGACTTTTATCGCCCCGCGACATTCCACCGTTTACAAGCATCTGTTTCGGATTCGGGCGAGGTCGAGGCTTGGAAGCATCATGTTGTCGGTCCAGGCGTCATGGATTGGTATATCTGGGATGCTGCACCAGCCATGTTCCCATCATCTCCAAAGTTTATGTTCCCTATGCTTGGTAAAATGGGCTTAGCAACGCAAGGCACTCCGATGACGCCTGCTGATCGATCTGCTTACGAGGGGGCTGACGACTTGGAATATGAGTTTAAAGCTCAAGAAATAAGCTATAGCAAGGCAGATATCGGCGTCCCTGTTGGTTACTGGCGTGCTGTTGGACATTCGCATAATGGATTCGTGACAGAAACCTTTGTCGATGCCTGTGCAGAAAAAGTCGGTAAAGATGAATTAGCATTTCGCTTGGACCTGCTTAAAAATCAGCCACGCTTGGCATCAGTTTTAAAGTTAGCTGCTGAAAAAGGTGGTTGGGTTGCCGAGAGACCTCAAGGCCGATATGTGGGCATTGCTGCGCATAAATCATTCGGGTCGTATGTTGCAGAGCTTGTTGAGCTTAGTGTTGAGTCAGGACAGATACGCGTTCATAAGGTCGTATGTGCTGTTGATTGTGGGCAAGTAGTTAATCCTGATATCGTTAAAATGCAAATGGAAAGTTGCATCGTTTTTGGCATTACAGCAGCTTTACATGGCGAGATTGAATTTGTTGACGGTGGAGCTGCGCAAAGCAATTTCCATGATTACCAAATGCTTCGCATGAATGAGTGCCCAGAAATAGATGTGCACATAGTCGACAGCGCTGAATCGCCAACGGGTGTGGGCGAACCTGGACTTCCTCCAATTGCGGCGGCGATGGGGTCAGCGATTTATAAGGCGACGGGCACACGCCATACTCGACTTCCATTTAAAATAAGCTGATATAAATGAATACTCAGCGTTATCAGGTTTTGCTCAAATTAAAAGAGTGTTTAGAGGCGGGGCGCCCAGCATTTCTAGTCACCGTGCTAGAAACATGGGGAGCTTCACCTCGACCTGCTGGAAGTATTTTGGTTTTTGATCCGTCAGCCAATAAAGTCTACGGCTCTGTCTCCGGAGGCTGTGTAGAAGAGGAACTTCTGAGAGATCTTTATGCAGGAACGACTTTCTCAAACGCGCATGATGCCCCAATTCTTACACGATTTGGTAGGGATTTAAGTGGTGTGTCTTTACCTTGCGGTGCTGAAATAGAGCTTATGATCGAAGAGTTTTCATGCTCTGAATCCAAGCATGAAACGCGTGGTATTACTCACGTTAAAGAACTGGTAAGAGCGATAGACGAAGGCCGTGAGGTCTGGCGTTCGGTGCATTTTGATTCTTCGTTGGTAGGCTTTGAGACCCGCTCTGGTAATGAAAAATCATACTCAGTCGTTAATCGTTTAGCCGATAAAGTAAAGCTCAGATATGATCGTCCAGATCGCTTATTGCTTATCGGATTGAGTGATGTATCACTTGCATTGTTACCACTGGCAGAAAGTATTGGATACGAGGTTCAGATCTGTGATCCGAGACACGAGCATGTTGCGCGACAGACGAGTGCGCAGGATATAAGTGTCGTGTCTAATGTGCTTCCCGATGACTTGGTTTATGCATCTTACATGGATGAGAATTGCGCGATTGTTGCGCTCGCACATGACCCTAGAGTAGATGATCTGGCGGTCTATGCGGGACTACAAGGGCAGGCTCATTTTGTCGGTGCAATGGGATCCCAGCGCAATGCTTTACTGCGTCAGAATCGTCTGCAGGCACTTGGTTTGTCATCCGATTTACGTCAGCGATTACATGCGCCAGTTGGTGTGCAGATAGGAAGTCGTACACCCAGTGAAATTGCTATTTCTATTGTTGCCCAATTAGTTCAGGTGCGAAGTCAGCGCGTCAAGATGCCTCTGCAGGTTAATTCTGTCGCTACTTACGCATAAGTCGTTGACAAGCTCTTCTGTTCATACCATTCTTATCGCCATGAAATTAATTAGCAAAGCAAAACACCGTTGGCCTCAATCACGACTCGTGCGTATTCTCGTGCTCGTCGCGATGGCGCGCGCCTGTTCGCGTTGTGTGGTTAGCTGATTAATTGAAATCATTTGGCCACGGCATTCAGCGGTGGCTTTCTTCTCCCTAGCTCTCTGAATTCCGTTGTCGCTTTCGACCTTTAGTGTTGGTTGTTTTTTTAACGAGAATGAGAGGAGGGAAATCTCGTGCAAGCGCCCTTTGCTTACCTGACGATTATTGCCGTGTGGTCTACAACGCCACTTGCGATTAATTGGAGTAGTCAAACGATCAGTCCTGTTGCGGCCCTTGGACTGCGAATGGCATTAGCTGTGATCGTAGGGCTACTTCTATTGGCGATTTTACGTGTACGCATTGTATGGACAAAACATTCTATCGCGACCTATTCATATGCTCAGTTAGGTATCGCAGGAGCAATGCTTTGTGTGTATAGCGCTGCTCAGTATATTCCGTCCGGTTTGATATCGGTATTGTTTGCCTTATCGCCAATGATATCGGCTATTTTTGCCTTTTTTATGCTTGGTGAAGACAACTTTCAGAAGCACAAAATCATCGCATTTATAATGGCCTTGTTTGGTCTAATTCTTGTTTCTGTTGATACGATTTCGTTATCACAAAACGGATTGTTGGGGATTGCCTTATTGCTTAGCGGAGTGGTTCTCTACAGCTATAGCGGAGTGAAGGTCCAAAAGATTGGATTTAAAGGCCATCCCTTATCCACGACAGTTGCAAGTTTATTGGTGTCTTTGCCTCTGTTCTTTATCGCTTGGCTACTTCTGGATGGTGATTTACCGATGTTTGATATTAATAGTCGTTCGGTTCACGCGATCATTTACTTGGCTATTTTTGGTTCATTGCTTGGCTTTTGCGCTTACTTTTACTTGTTGAAAGAGGCTGGTGCGTCTTCTGTGGCAATGATGACATTACTTACACCTGCGCTTGCATTGATGTTAGGAGCTCAAATTAATAATGAATCGATTGGGGTGAATGTGATTTGCGGCACTGCCTTAATTTTATCGGGCTTATTCTTGTTTTATTACAAGTTGATTCTTGCGAGCCCCGCGAATACGGGGCAAACGTCAGAAGACTCCGTTATTTGATCAAAAAACTAGCGATGATGTGTGCGCGAATTTCGATGTCTTTGATTTCATAGCTGCTATTAGACGACTCCGCTGCGTCGGCACTGAATGCCATCGCACGCATCGGGCGCACATTTCTTTGTTGATCCATGTTGTGTTCAACATGTGCGAGCTTGCCAAGCTTTACGCGGAAAGATTCCGCTATCGTAAGCGCTGCTTCGCGTGCTTTTTGTGCAGCGTCTTTTAAAGCGAAGGTATGTGCTGACTTTCGATCTTTTGTATCGAATGAAATTGATTGTATATGTGTAACGCCTGACTCGGTGATGTCGTTAAGAATGGATTCAAACTGGTTCAAGTTATTGAGCTCAAAGAGTACCGTGCGGACCACTCGATAACCCGTCAAACTTTGTTTGCCGTCATCATAGTTATAGGTAGGTGATACGCTAATTTGGCCGCTATCGATAGTGTCTTTATCGATGTTGTATCGTTTAAAGTTACTGAGAAGCTGACTAACGGAATCATTTGTAAGCTGTTTTGCTTTTGATGCGATGGGAGCTGTTTTTTCAACGAGTAAGACAAACTTAGCGATGTCTGGCGTGACATTCACTTTGCCAGTAGCAGAAACGCTAATAACATTATCGTCGCTCGCTTGGGCTGTGATGGATATAAGTGCTAGTAAAATAGCCGCGATGAGTAGACGAGATTGAAGTAAGACTTCGCGAATTGTGGTGGACATGATTTTATATTCCTCTTTCAATGATGCGATAAGTTTAGACTAGGGAAGTTAGTAGGTAACATCAATTTAGTATTGAGACCTAGCTTGGGTTTCTATCAGTAAATTTTGGTAAGGCAGAGAGAGTTTAAGTGGTATTAGGAATCTTAGATTGCGACGAAATCGCACCAGAGTTACGTGAAGAGTTCGACAGCTATGGCGCGATGTTTGAAAACCTGATCAGGCAAATAGCACCGAATGAAAATATAAACCAGATTCGTATTTATAAAGTTTGCGATGGTGACTTACCGAAAGATGTATCTGAGTGTCAGGCATACTTAGTGACGGGTAGCAAAACAGGTGTGTATGACTTAGTTGCTTGGCGAGAACCTTTACGCCGCTGTGTATCTGAGATCTATGATATGCATATTCCAATGGTTGGAGTGTGTTTCGGTCATCAGTTACTTGCCGATGTGCTTGGCGGCGAAGCTATAAAATCAGACAAAGGTTGGGGGATTGGTGCGATGACGCATAGCCGTCAAACGCAGCAAGATTTTTTTCAAAATATGCCTGAGTCAATCACCTTGTTGTACAGTCATCAAGATCAAGTCGTGTGTCTGCCGCCGACTGCGGTGCGTCTTTACGGGAGTGATTTTTGCCCAAATGCTGCATTTTGCATTCCGGGTAGGGTGTTAGGGTTTCAAGGGCATCCAGAATTTACGGTTGATTATAGTCAGCAACTGATGTCGTTAAGAGAGTCTTTATATCCGCCTGATTTATACAAGCAGGCTATGGCTTCGCTTCAGAAAACGACGGATGAGCGTTTAGTGAGTACATGGATAACAATGTTTTTGACGAATACGGCGAGTAATAAGTAATGGCTAGATTTTCAAATTTTGGCAACAAATTAGGTGGTGAATCGGGTATTACAGGATTAATGGAAGACCTTGGGAACGCTTTAAATTCTGGGTCTGATATGATCATGATGGGAGGTGGTAATCCGGCTCATATACCTGTCGTCGAAGAACTGTTTCGTGATCGTTTAGCCGAGTTGGCGAACAGTCCTGATGCCTTTCGCCGATTGATCGGAATTTACGATCCGCCACAAGGTGAAATTGACTTTATTGGTGCCATTGCAGACTTATTGCGTCGTGAATATCAGTGGCCAGTTAGTCGCAAAAACATCGCGTTGACAAACGGCAGTCAGGCCGCATTTTTCATGTTGTTCAATATGTTTGGTGGGCGTTTTAACAAGGATGATAATAAGCAAATATTGCTGCCACTTGCTCCAGAATATATCGGGTACAGTGACGCTGGCTTAAACGATCATTTATTCCGGGCGTTTAAACCAAATATTGAACGCATTGATCAACAGACATTCAAATATAAAGTCGATTTCGATTCCTTAGAAATTGATAAAGGCGTTGGTGCGATCTGTGTGTCGCGGCCAACTAATCCAACCGGTAACGTCCTGACCGATAAAGAAGTGGCAAGGTTGGATCAGCTTGCAAAACAAAATGACGTGCCTTTTATTATCGACGGAGCATACGGTACGCCGTTTCCAGATCTAATTTTTGAAGAGGTAACACCTCACTGGAATGACAATACGGTTGTTTGTTTAAGTCTCTCAAAATTGGGCTTGCCGGCTGTTCGTACAGGTATCGTTGTCGCGCGCGAAGACATCATAGAGAACTTGTCCGGAATGAATGCGGTGATGAACCTTTCAACTGGGAGCTTTGGCCCGATGCTGGCACATGAGCTGGTGAAATCGGGCGAAATATTGTCGCTGAGTCAGAATCACGTAAAACCCTATTATGCTGAGAAAGCTGTTTGGGCTGAAGATTACTTCAAAACGCTATGTCGTGATTTACCTGTGTCGCTCCACAAGGTCGAAGGAGCCATGTTTTTATGGGTTTGGATGGAGGGTTGTCCCGTCGATAGTCAAAATCTGTATGAGCGCTTAAAGCAACGTGGTGTTTTAGTTGTTTCTGGCCATCATTTCTTCCCGGGTTTAAGTGATAAAGACAAAAACGAATGGCGACATAGCCGCGAATGTCTTCGAGTTACATATTCTCAGGATAAAGAGAAAGTGAAAAGAGGCTTAGAGGTTCTCGCCGATACCTTGCGAGAAGCCTACGAAAACTAGTACTGTGAGAGACAATATAAAATAAAAAGAAGGAACGAAGATGGATGATGTAATTCATGCGTTGATGTTTATTGCGATATTTGGCTCTATATTTTTGAGCGTGATTGGTATTGAAATGTGGGTTCTGTCGCGACAAAATCGTCAGTCATATCACTGGAAGGAGACACTAAGTAATATGACGACGGGTGCTATGTATAAAGTCGTTGACGGTATTGCTATCGCGCTTTTCATCCAAGTTTTTTATGACTATGTACGTGAGTACGGGTTTCAGTATTCTCCAGATGTGACAGCTTTTAGTCTTGTTTTTTTGTTTTTGGCTGTCGATTTCTTTTTCTATGCATATCATTTTTTGATGCACAAAGTACGCTGGATGTGGTCGGTACATGCGACCCATCACACATCAAAAAATCTAAATTTTTCAACAGCTTTGCGACAAAACTTCTTGTTAGATCTTAACTTTGGTTGGGTGTTTTGGTGGCTGCCTTTAGCGCTAATTGGCTTTGAAAAAGATTGGGTGATTCTAGCGATCGAAGCAAACCTCGCTTATCAGTTTTTCTTGCATACTGAAACGGTCAAACGTTTGGGGCCTTTAGAATGGGTCCTTAATACTCCGTCACATCATCGAGTTCATCATGGCTGTAACGAAAAGCAGGTGGATACCAATTTTGGCGGAGTGTTTATTATCTGGGATAGATTGTTTGGTACGTTTAGGGATGAGACTGAAGCAGGAAAACTAAAGTACGGCGTTGCGTTTCGACAGCCCACGACACTTAATCCATTAAGACTCAACTTAGATGAGTTCATTGATATGTTTAAAGATGCATATCGCTATAAAGATCTGTCGATCTTTGTAAGGCATCCGTCTTATGTTGAGCAACGGTATCGAGCTGACGAAAAAAAAGCAGCTCAGTGAGCTGCTTTACTTCGAGTGTTTATCCGCCTAAATAGGCTTTTTTCACTTCATCATTGACCAACAGGTTGTCACCAGTGTCTTGCAATACAATACTGCCGTTTTCGAGAACATAGCCACGGTCAGCAAGCTTAAGTGCTTGGTTCGCGTTTTGCTCGACTAAAAAGATAGTCATGCCTTGCTCGCGTAACTGTTCAATAATCTCAAAAATTTGGTTAATGATGATAGGGGCCAGTCCGAGCGAGGGTTCGTCCAAAAAGAGCATTTTTGGCTTGCTCATTAGTGCTCGGCCGATAGCTAGCATCTGCTGCTCGCCGCCAGACATGGTTCCACCACGTTGTTGAAAGCGTTCTTTCAGACGAGGAAATAACCCAAACACATACTCGAGAGACTCTTCGATACTTTCATTTGTCTCGAAAAAACCACCCATGTGTAGATTCTCTTCCACCGTCAGCCCAGAAAAGATACGGCGACCTTCTGGAACAACGGCAAGGCCGCTTCTCATTATTTCAGCAGTATCTGTCTTGGATATGTCTTTGCCTTCAAATTCAATACGCCCCTGGCTCGCGCGAGGGTCTCCACACACTGTCATCAGTAGGGTAGATTTACCTGCACCGTTAGCACCAATTAGTGTGACGATTTCACCCTTATCGACGTTCAACGAAACGCCTTTAAGTGCTTGAATCTTTCCGTAGTAGGTATGGACATTATCGAGTACTAACATCAAACCTCTCCCAAATATGCTTTGATTACGTCTGGATTTCCTTTGATCTCTTCTGGAGTACCAGAGGCAAGAGGAGTTCCTTGATTGATAACGTAAATGTTGTCTGAAATACCCATTACGAGATTCATGTCGTGCTCAATTAGCAATACCGATACGTGGTAATCTTCTTTGAGCGAAACAATTAGATTATCTAGGTCTTTCGTTTCTTTCGGGTTTAGGCCAGCCGCAGGTTCATCAAGTAGAAGCAGCTTCGGTTCGGTTACCATGCAGCGTGCTATTTCTAGTCTGCGCTGTTGGCCGTAAGACAAGTTGCCCGCCTCGCGGTTAGCGACATCGGTCAGCCCCACTTTGTCGAGCCAGTATCTCGCGCGGTGCATCGCACGTTCTTCAGACTTCTTATAAGCAGGCGTATTGAATAAACCTGAGAGTAGGTTGGTATTTGAGTGTCGATGCTGGGCAACTAACAAATTCTCAACCACGGTCATTTCGTTAAATAAACGAACATGTTGGAAGGTGCGGACCATGCCTTTTAGAGAGATTTTGAAATCAGGAAGCTTTTGGATTTCTTCTCCCATAAATTCAACAACCCCCGAAGTAGGCGTATAAAAGCCACTTAAGCAGTTAAAAACGGTTGTTTTCCCAGCACCATTAGGACCAATGATTGATACGATTTGACCCTCTTCAACACGCAGGTTTACACCGTTGACGGCAACGAGTCCGCCAAACTGCATTCTGAGATCAGATACGTTTAGTAGTGTCTTATTTGTCATCTGCTAACTCCAAGTGTGGACGTTTTGAAGGAAGCAAACCTTGTGGTCGCCATACCATCATAAGAACCATCATTAAGCCGAACATCAACATTCGGTATTCTTGGAATTCACGAGCTAGCTCTGGCAGTACTGTCATTGCAATTGCAGCGAGGATAACGCCCATTTGTGAGCCCATTCCACCGAGAACAACAATCGCCAAGATAATGGCTGATTCAATAAACGTGAATGACTCTGGAGAGATGAAGCCTTGGCGCGCGGCAAAGAAACAACCGGCAAATCCTGCAAACGCAGCACCGATTGTAAATGCTGAAAGCTTGATCGCGGTGCGATTCATACCTAATGAACGACAGGCTATTTCATCTTCGCGCAATGCTTCCCAAGCTCGGCCAACTGGCATTCGAACAAGTCGACGGATCACGAAGACGGTGATGACGACAAGGATAAGCGCTAACAAATAAAGGAAGATAACTTTGTACGTTGAATCGTAAGAGATTCCCATGACTTCATGGAATAGTGTATTGCCGTCTTCTTTTACGCGGCGTCCAAATTCCATACCGAAGAGTGTCGGTTTATCAATGCCTCCAATACCATTCGGACCACCCGTTAGGGATGTAGCATTGAGAAGGAAGATACGGATAATCTCGCCAAACCCAAGAGTTACAATGGCCAAGTAGTCTCCGCGCAAGCGTAGTACTGGAAAGCCCAGTAAGAAGCCAAACAAAGCGGCCATGATCCCAGCAATCGGCAATGCCAACCAGAATGAGATGTCGTAATACAGAGATAGTAGGGCATAGCTGTATGCACCCACTGCGTAGAATGCTACGTAGCCTAAGTCTAACAAGCCCGCTAGGCCGACAACGATGTTCAAGCCAAGGCCTAACATCACATAGATAAGTACCAGAGTTGCGAGGTCGATAGAGCCACGGCTCACCATAAACGGCCAAACTAGCGCGATCAAAATGATTGCGAAAGTAAACCAGTTTTCTAATTTTGCTTTCTTCGCCGGTTCTAGTGATTGATAACCGGTATTAAAACTTGGTTTAGGAATGTGGCTAAATAATCCAGTGAACTGGTCTCTGAATAATTGGAAGAAAAATACGATCGCAACGGCAGCACCGATATACATCCAAGTCGTTGGCCCCGCACCTTCAATAGACATTGAAGTGCCGCCTGTAACCAAGTTGAGGCCCAGTAAAGGGAAGGACACGATTAAGGTGATGATTGCAGTAAATACTGCATGACTGAAATTCGATTTCATTAGACTTTCTCAACCTCTTGTTTGCCTAGTAAGCCAGTCGGCTTAAATAAGAGGATTAGAACGAGAAGACTAAATGACACGGCGTCTTTCCATTCTGAGCTAATATACGCTGCAGTTAAGCTTTCCGTTAAACCTAGAATAATTCCGCCGAGCATAGCGCCAGGAATGCTCCCAATGCCACCAAGTACCGCTGCGGTAAATGCTTTCAGTCCGGCAATAAAACCAATATGTGGATTGGCAACGCCGTAATAAAGGCCAAGTAATAAGCCCGCGACAGCCGCTAAAGAAGCGCCAATGACAAATGTTGCAGAGATCACTCGGTTAGTATTAATGCCAAGCAGATTTGCCATCTTGATGTCTTCAGCAACAGCGCGACATGCTCGTCCCATTCGTGACTTAGAAATAAATAATGTGAGTGCCGACATGCAGATAAATGTCGCTATAAAAATAATCAGCTGCATGTAAGACAGAGATGCTTGGAAGTTTTCAGTACCGAAAGTCCAACCGCCACTAATCATAGGAGGAATCGCAACATCGCGAGCGCCTTGCGCATTCACTACAAAGTTTTGTAGAAAGATAGACATACCAATTGCAGAGATTAAAGGAATTAATCGATTCGCTCCGCGCAGAGGTCTATATGCTGTTCTTTCAATCGCCCAGCCGAAAGAACTCGATACAATAATGGCTATTGTGAGTGCAGCGAGGATAATAATAGGAACATATTCGATGCCTAACATCGTTAGTCCTGCTATCACGACAAAGCTGACATAGGTGCCGATCATGTACACTTCACCATGCGCGAAGTTGATCATGCCAATAATGCCGTAAACCATGGTGTAACCGATCGCGATTAACGCATAAGTACTACCAATCGTCAGTCCATTGAGTATTTGTTGTATGAAATATAAGAATGCTTCTAGCATCTATCCCTACCTTGTTACCAAAAAAAACACCCACTCTCAGTAGAGAGCAGGTGTTCTAATTACTCTAACTACTTGTGTTTACTTGGCTTCAGTTTTTGAGCCATCTTGGTGCCAGTTGTAAACAACAAAGTCGAACTGCTTAAGATCGCCTTTCTCGTCAAACTGGATATCACCTGTTGGCGTGCTGAAAGTCATTTCACGCATTGCTTTCTGCATTGCGTCAGTGTCAGTACCGCCTGTTTTGACCATTGCATCTGCAAGTACTTGAACCGCTGAGTAAGCTGTCAATACGAACGCACCGCTTGCGTCCTGACCCACGTCAACAAAAGACTTAACCAAGTCTGCGTTTGCTGGGTTTTTGTCGAAGCTTGGTGGAAGTGTTACTAGCAAACCTTCAGACGCAGGACCTGCAATTGCATTGATATCATTGTTACCAACACCTTCTGGACCCATAAATTGTGCTTTAAAGCCTTTTTCAGCTGATTGACGCAAAATTAGACCAAGCTCTGGATGGTAGCCGCCGTAGTAGACGAAGTCGACATTTGCTTTTTGAAGTTTTGCAATAAGTGAAGAGAAGTCTTTGTCGCCAGAAGTAATACCTTCAAACATAACGACATTAACGCCTTTTTCTTCTAGCGTTGTTTTTACTGAAGTAGCAATGCCTTCGCCATATTGTTGCTTGTCGTGAATGATCGCAACGTTGCTAGGCTTGATTTTGTCAGCAATGTAGTTGCCTGCTACTGGTCCCTGGTGGCTATCTAGGCCAATCGTACGGAAAACCATTTGGTAACCACGTGTAGTGATGTCAGGGCTTGTAGACGCCGCTGTTACCATCAAAATACCTTCGTCTTCATAAACGTCTGAAGCCGGTTGAGTAGAGCTTGAGCATAAGTGACCAACTACGAAGCTGATACCGTCATTAACTACTTTGTTAGCAACCGCAACAGCTTGCTTTGGATCACATGCGTCGTCGTATACAATTCCTTCTAGTTGAGCGCCATTTACGCCGCCAGCTTCATTGATCTTTTGGATCGCCATTTTTGAGCCGATCATTTGCATATCGCCGTATTGAGCAACGGGTCCTGTTACTGGTCCTGCTAAAGCAATTTTGATTGTTTCAGCACTTGCGACACTTGCTGCACCTGCAAGCAATGCTGCAGCGCCTAATTTTAGGAATTTCTTATTTGAACTCATTTATTGTTCCTTGAAATGTGCGAAAAATTCGCTTCAGTCTTAATTGTTTCATAAGGGGACTTTAGATACGACGAAAGCCGCGCCCTAACACGTCAATACTACAAAGAATAGAAAGGATAGGGAAGTTTAAGCATCTTCGCTCTACATTAATTTTGTAAAGCGCTATTCGTGATGCGTTAAAACTGCCCAAATATTGCATCCCATGGGTTAGAGAGGCTGGTCGTTTCAAAGGATTTAGACCAATATTTATCGGCGATGCCGTTGCCGTTGAAATCTTCAGCCGAGGATATTCTGTTGCCCGAGGAGTCATAGCGATATTGAGCGAATTGGTCAAACAAACCATCACCATTCATATCTTTATCGACACTCGTGCGATTGTTGTTCTAGTCATACGTATAACGTTCTTGGTAAACAATCTGGCCATTGAGATATTTGATGTATTTGATGAATAAGTCGCCAGAGTATTCGAATTCGTCGTAGCTCGTTTCGCTTCCTTGGTCATTAATCGGAACGCTGAATACTGATTTATTTTCCTGTGCGTCATAGCTGTAAGACACGATTAAATCGGGTGTCCCATCATTGTTTTTGTCATCAGAGTAAACGGCAAGCAAGTCGTCAGGGAAATAAGTCTCTTCGATGACTGTGCTAGGAGTACTTGAAGAATCGCCGTTGTTGTATATACGTGTCGTAACTTGATTAGCAACAGAGCGATCATACAACGTCAGTTTATCGATACTTCCATCATTGCCGTCGTCGTATGAAAATGAAACCAGTTCGTCATTCTTATAGGTGTAGGATTCACTTGAGTCTGAGCCATTGTCTCGGAACGCGTTTCGTGAAGTTATTTTCCCCGAGTCAGAGTAGGTAAATGTTTCGAGGAGTTGTTGGCGTGTATTGGTCTTCTCTTCAATACGACCATCTTCATCATATGAGTAAGAAACAACAAAATCTTCGCCGCCTGACTGGTTTTCTGTTCGTTCGGAGATTAGCCGGCCGCTATCATCGTATTCAAAATAGGTATTTTGCGTTTGGGTGCTCCCTGATTTTTGAGCACTTTGAGCGATATTGTCTGCTTGAACTTCAATCCCGAGACTATCGTATAAATGGGCGACATTTCGCTGCAATGAGCGAACAGGCCCTGTAAGTCCGAGTTGCTCTCTTATGCTAGCGATATTGGACGAGGCAGCAAAGTCTGTGGCCTTGAATGCGCAGATGTCGAGTCGGCTATCTTCTAATTCTTGGTCAGCATTACCTAGGTTGATTCCGTTATCAGGATTGCCATCAATATCTAAGTTCTGAAGTAAACTTGCGATCTTCAATGCTTTGTCGAAAGTAAGAACAGAAGATAAAAGAACGCGCTCCTTTATATGGGGCTACTCGCTAATTAAATCGATATCGTGTGCGTTATTTTTGTGCGCATTAACAGAAGTTTAGAGACTGAGGTGTAAATATGCTGCTAACTGGTGCGGAAACATAGAAGAGAACTTAAAACAATCGTGAATGAGGGTTGATCATATTTCTAAATGCTAGTGGTTTGGTTGGCTTGCTCGTGGGTAAATAGTGACTTTAAATGATGATCGAAACTTTTAAGAAAAACACTTGCTATCCAAAGCGAGATATTTAAAATGCTCGCTCGCTTTGAGGGAGGCACCTAAGGGAGTCGAAATTGAGGTGAGAAGTGAAGGTCTTCTAGCGTAATTTTTGATCTTTGTTTCTGGTGATTTTTGAGAAGTTTTTGTTGCTTATTTAAGTGTTGAAAACGAGCTCAAAAATAAAATCAGAAAGATCAAAAAAAGTAGTTGACCGGCGAATTAAGATCTATATAATTCGCGCCTCGCTTGAGGGAAGACCCTTCAAAAGGGTTGGAAATAAGCGAGAAGTTAACACCTAATTTTGAGTTTGATTTCAATAAGTTAGTTGCTTAGAAAATTAAATTCAGAAAGTTAAGAAAAGGTGTTGACAATCAACTGAGGCTCTGTAGAATACGCGCCTCGCTTGAGGGAACGGAAACGGTCATCAAGCAACGATCTTTAAAAATTAGCCAAGCAATTCGTGTGGGCGCTGACTGAGATGATGTCA
>NZ_LWFH01001443.1:0-2531 GCF_001635725.1 Oleiphilus sp. HI0066 | reverse complement strand
GGTAGGTTCCTTAAATGTGCGTTGGGGTTTGTCTGAAAAACATAGAGATCAAGTGTCTGGTGGTGAGCAAACAGGTAGCAATAATACTTGGTTGCAAGGTATTCAGCGTGCGCTCAAATCATATCTCCTAGGTGATATGCCCGCGTTGAAAGTAGAGCAAGACTTTGTCCCGATTTCGCTAAGAACACGTGAGTCGCAAGACTTAGTGGGCATGCTAGCAAGTATTATTGATTTGATTGAAGACTGTATGTCAGTGCTTTCTGGGAAACAGCCAACGATGATATGGATAAATCGAGTTCAAGCTATTTGGCAACAATGGTTTGATTTGAATATCGTAGACGAGTCAGTACAGCGCTTAATCGATCGCGCCTTAGATAGCTGCCGCGAGCAAGTCATGTTGACCCAATTTGATCAGACTATTCCGTTCTCGATTATTCGCGGAATCCTTCAAACTGAACTTGATAAAGAGAAAGTGAGTCAGCGTTTTCTGGCTGGGCGCATGAACTTCTGCAACTTGATGCCAATGCGTACTGTTCCGTTTCGTTTGGTGTGTTTGCTCGGTATGAATGAGGGTGAATATCCGCGGCATGATTTAAATCAAAGCTTCGACTTAATTGCGCAATATCCTAAACGTCGTGGAGATCGATCTCGCCGTTTTGATGATCGCTATATGTTTTTAGAGGCCATATTGGCTGCGCAAGATCGTTTGTATATTTCGTATCAGGGCAAGCATGCGAAAGATAATAGCGAACGCTTCCCATCGGTTTTGGTAAGTGAATTACAGGATGCACTTGTACGTACGTTTACAGATGGTTCAGAACAAAGTGAAGAGCAATTTTTAAACGCCTTGAGCCTTGAGCATCGGCTTCAACCTTTCCATCGTTCGTATTTTGAAAGTACTTCGGAGACACCCAGCTTCTCTAATCTTTGGCGATCGTTGTACCTTGAATCTGCTGACCAAATTGCTCCGATTATCTTGGATGAGGCGGCCGAACAAATTGATATGTTTAGCACGCCACAAACCAGTGATGTGAACGTTGATGCGTCACCAGAACCTAGTGCTTCGAGATTTATTGCGCAAATAAAAGACGCAGGCCACTGCACTTTACGCGATTGGGAACAAGCTTTTGCAAGCCCTTTACTGCATTACTATCGTACACAGTTAGGCCTTACAAAGACGTACGCTGAGGAGGTGGTGGAAGCAATCGAGCCCTTTGATTTGTTTGGCTTAGACGCTTATAAAGTGGCGCAAGAGCTAGCGCCATTTTGGCTACACGATCGAGCAGAGGATGAAGCACGTAAACAAAAAGAATTGGCCTTGCTTGGACGACTACCACAAGGCTTAGTTGCTGAGTTAAAACTCGACAGTCTCAAATCTAGTTATGGAAATTTTATCGAGCGCATTGCTAAGGCTTCATGCGACGCTGAGGCTAGCAAAGTTATTCCTTATTCATTTGAGTTAACGTTACCGGAAAACCTAACTGGCAGCTCAATGCAGGGAGATGTGTTCTTAGCCCCCGAGACTGCCATCGATGTGCGATTTGGAAAGTACTGTCATAAATGGATATTCGGTGCTTGGGCAAAACACGTGGCTTGGAATGCACATGTGCATTCAGGCAACGACGTTTCTAAGAATAAAGCTAGCGCTGAAAATAATCCGACCAGTCTTCCCCTAAAAACAACGAACATCTGGCGTAAGGGCCAAATTGTGTTCCCAGCCTTAACTGCGGAGCAAGCTGGCANCTACTTGAGCGAGCTTGTGCAATGCCTTGTGCAATTCTCAAATAGCCCATTGCCGTTTCTTCCTGAGCAGGCTTACAAGCTAGCGTTTGCGTATTTTGATAGTTCCGAAAAAGCTTATAACGAATGCGAGCTCGGTAATGAGTCTGCGTTGGTATGGAATCGTTTAGGTGAGTTGAGTGAGGACACAGAGCTAGGCAAATTTATTCCAGAGCCAGATGAGTATGTGTTGATGCAGCAAATTCTGCGTCATGCGCCGGTTAAAAAATCTCGTAGCAAAAAGAAAGATGATGATTCTGACATTGCGGCCAATGATGACGTTGAACGTATTACGGTAGAGGAGGANCGATAATGAATGAGACTCCAATGAACTCATTAGCGCCAGAAACACTAGATCTAAATACCTTTCCTTTAGAGGGACTTACCTTAATTGAAGCGAGTGCAGGCACGGGTAAAACCTATGCCTTGTCGAATTTGGTTCTGCGTTACATTCTCGAGAAAAACTATCAGATAGAGCAGATCTTGATAGTGACGTTTACCGATGCCGCGACACAAGAACTCCGTGTTCGGGTGCGGGCGAATATTGTTCAGTACATTAAGTATCTTGAGCGTTTAATTGAGTTTTATGATGAGCTGGAAGTCGATAGTGATGGCAGTAGTGAAGCAGTAAGTGAGAGCAGATCAGATATAGATGCTGCGCAATTAGAGTCGCTTATTCCTGACGCTTTAGCGCGCAATATTATTGGCCGCTTGGATAATCTAAACCAAAGCTTATTGGCTTTAAAAATCGC
>NZ_LWFH01001442.1:0-859 GCF_001635725.1 Oleiphilus sp. HI0066 | reverse complement strand
CCCCCCCTGTTGAACATATATTTTCGTTTGCAAAGCGACTAGGGATAACACATCAACCAATCGAACAGGGCATCACAACATTTGAACAAAGCGGCTACAGCCGATTACAAAAAGATGATCGCATTATTCTGTTGGATCATGGAAACGTTGGGCCCGACTATTTACCAGGCCATGCACATGCAGATACGCTGAGCTTCGAATACTCATACAAGCAACAGAGAATAATCGTTAACTCCGGCACATCGATGTATGGGGCAGGAAAAGAGCGGTTGCGACAACGGCAAACGCCAGCCCACTCAACAGTGGAATTTAACCAACAAAGCTCGTCTGAAGTCTGGGACGGTTTTCGGGTCGCCAAACGTGCCTATGGCAGATTAATCAACGCGAGCTCTAGCAACGAATCCTTTAGTCTAAAAGCATCGCACAATGGCTATAAACAGCTAGGCAATCAAAATGAACGAGGCGAACATCAACGAACATTAACGCTTGATGAGCACGCTTTGATAATTGAGGATATTTTTAAACGCTCATCTAAAAAGGTCGATAAAAAAACGTGCGAAGGCACCATTTACTTTCATTTTCATCCTGAAGTAAAAATCGAAAAATTAAACCCTCACTTAGTCAAACTAGTTATTGATTCAGATACTAGGGTCAGCAATCAAAAAAGTATGCTTATAAAAACTGAAGATATGATCAAGGTTAAAGAAGGCACTTGGCACCCTTATTTTGGAATGAGCATCCCAAACAAAAGCATCGCAGTAAAAATGAGCAAAAACAGCCACATCACAGTAATTGAGTTCGAAAGCGAGAACTAATCTTGAAGCTACTATTCCTTTCATTTTATTTTACGCCGGACCTA
>NZ_LWFH01001441.1:0-722 GCF_001635725.1 Oleiphilus sp. HI0066 | reverse complement strand
CTACCGGCAACAATCCATGAACAATCGACCTTTTCTATCACTGATCAAATGATCACTCCCTCTTTGTATAGCTACGCCCTCGAAGGAACATTCATAAAAAACCGCTATCAACGTGTTGAATTTTTTGACGACACGAAAATCAAAGAACGCTACAAGAAAAAAGAATGGACTTACACTAACGCAGGACCAACCTTAGATCGATTAAGCTACCAACTTCAAATACAGCTCGACAATGCATTTTCAAACGCCGACGAATTTGACTATCAAGTCGCTCATAAAGGCAGCATCAGGAAATATCGTTTTAAAGCAATTGGAGAGCAAACAATTGAAACTAAGATTGGCACAAAGACAGCGACGATAATCGAAAAGGTTCGTGAAGGAGAAGCCCAGAGAGAAACAAAGTTCTGGATCGATACCGAATCACCATATGCCCTTTTGAAGTTCATTCAAACAGAGTCAGATGGCGAGAAGTACGAAATCAACATCACGCGTTTAGAAACAAACTAAGCGCAGCTATTTTTTAGTCTACTGGCTCGATGTAATCAATCATTAATTGAACGCTCCGTCGCCCCCTAAATTCATTGATTGAAGGACGAAATACTAAACGAATATTAGTGAGATCTTCCGAGCAATAGGGGCTTGAAAACTGAATAGCATCGAATAGCTCGCCACCTTCAAACTCAACAACAAGCTTTAGGTGTTTCTCTTTTAATACGCGCTTC
>NZ_LWFH01001440.1:0-1815 GCF_001635725.1 Oleiphilus sp. HI0066 | reverse complement strand
GTGCTTAAAGCCATTGATGCAATCATTTCTGCACCTCTTCAGCCAATAAGTGATCGCAACAATCGCTGTCGCTAAAATATGAGCGCACGCCATTCACTTCTTGGTAATCTTCATGCCCTTTGCCGGCGATAAGAACAACGTCATCAACTGAAGCGCTGTGATACGCATGGGAAATTGCCTGAGCTCGATCCGCGATACAAATAACATCGTCTTGATCAGAAAACACACTCGCGATTTGAGAAATAATTTGCTCGGGATCTTCAGTGCGAGGGTTATCGCTAGTAATAACGCAGACATCCGCAAATTCTTTTGCGATCAAGCCCATCTGTGCGCGCTTTCCTTGATCACGATCACCACCACAACCAAATACAACATGTATGCGTTTTGGCTCCAAATTACGGATGGTTTGAAGTACGTTCTCTAAAGCATCTGGTGTATGAGCATAGTCAACAACAAGCGCTGGTTTATCAGTAACGCGATGCAGCTCCATTCTTCCCTTAACGGCTTTTAACTGATTGATTGCATTTAACTCAATCACCGAGCACAGCTTCGCAAGTGCTACTCCTAATACCGCCATCACGTTGTAGAGGTTAAATTGCCCAAGGAGGTCACTGTTAAGATCAATAATCTTGTCAGCCACTTCTATTTTCGCTGTTGTCGTCATTCCCAACTGAAAATCTTTCACCAACACTTCGGCTGAGCCATTCAATGAGAATCGTAACTTCCGAACTTCAGGTCGCAAAGCTTGAAACATCACGCTAGCGTATTCATCGTCAGCATTAATTACTGCATAGCGCAAACCTTCGCTCGCAAACAAACGCGCCTTCGCCTTGGCATATTCAGCCATGGTCTGATGATAATCCAAGTGATCACGGCTTAAATTGGTAAACACAGCACCTTCAAATCGCACGCCATCAACACGACCTTGATCTAGACCGTGCGAGCTAACTTCCATCGCGACTAGCTCAGCACCCGCATCACGAAGATTTGCCAAGTACTTATGCACATCAACAACACTCGGCGTGGTATGGCCGGTATCAGTTAACTCCTCATCACGGGCACACAAACCATATCCTAGTGTCCCAATGACAGCAGAGGAAACGCCTAATGATGCAAAAAACTGCGCGATATAATTCACGACAGACGTCTTTCCGTTCGTACCAGTCACACCGATTACTTGAAGCTCTTCACTAGGCTTATGAAAGAACCGATGCGCAATTTCACCCACGAAATTACTTAAATTAGGAACAAACAATTCAATCGCACGACCATCCTCATGTACGGTCAGGTCATTCGCTTCGTTTGCATTACAATCAATCAGCACAGCAGCAGCACCGCGTTCGATCGCATCTTGCACATAGGTACTTGCAGGAGAATTTATACCTGGTAAGGCAAGGAATAAATCGCCTTGCTTAACTTTCCGACTATCGGAAACAAGCCCATGTATTTGAGTGTTCAATGCAGAGGGGACATGCTGTATGCCGAGCAAAAGACTTGCTAAATCCGAGTGATATTGGCGTGCTTTATTCATATCAACCGCGACCTCCTGCTAACGAAGACTCAACCTTGTTAACGTGCATAAGCTGGGAGAACTTGTCTGGTTCGACACTCAAAATTCGCATCGCACCATCTACGACACGTGAGAATATTGGCGCGGCAACTTCACCGCCGTAATATTCAGCGCCTGCAGGCGCATCAATCACAACAACGGTTGCGATTTTTGGATCATTAATTGGCGCTACACCTGCAAATAGGGCTTTGTACTCTTCTGCGTTATAACCATCTCTTCCTACTGTATGAACAGTACCTGTTTTG
>NZ_LWFH01001439.1:0-644 GCF_001635725.1 Oleiphilus sp. HI0066 | reverse complement strand
AGTTCTAATATTGTCTTCAATTATGGGCACACGACAATTCCTCGTCATTTGAGAGATATCGTAATTACCGAATATGGCGTTGCAGATCTGCGTGGTAAAACGGATGCTCAAGTGATGAAGGCAATGCTGAATATTACTGATTCACGCTTTCAAGAAAGTCTATTAGAACAAGCAAAGGCAGCGGGTAAGATCGAATCCAGTTATCAGATACCAGCAGAATTTCAGGCGAATACACCAGAGTCAATCAATCAGGTGATCGAGAATTATCGTCTGAACGGCTTGTTCCCAGCATTTCCACTGGGGACTGATTTTACGGAGCAAGAACTTCAAATTGGCGCCTGTTTGAAGCAGCTAAAAGCGCTTCAGAGCGACAAAATGAAAATGTTTAAAACACTCTTCAAAGCCTTTACTGATGGCGATCACTCAGAACAAGCAAAGCCTTTCTTGGAACGTATGGCCTTAGTAGAAACTAGTAGCAAGAAAGAAGAAGTAGAAAAGAAACTGCTTATTCATGAATTGCTTGAAGCTGGCTTAATTTCTTAGCTTTCTGACATTTGCAGTAGAGCTGTGCTGTTCACCCAACAGAACAGCCGATATGGCTAGTTGAGAACGGATACACAATTCAAAAGAATCATGGCATTATG
>NZ_LWFH01001438.1:0-827 GCF_001635725.1 Oleiphilus sp. HI0066 | reverse complement strand
CGCCAAATCAAAACGACCAAGCGATTTGTTCTGAGCAGCTTGCTTACGCTCACCCTGAACAACGTGAATCGTTACTGCCGACTGATTATCTTCTGCTGTTGAGAACACTTGCGACTTCTTGGTAGGAATCGTTGTGTTTTTCTCAATCAATGGAGTAGCAACACCACCCATTGTTTCGATACCTAGCGTCAAAGGCGTTACGTCTAGAAGAAGAACGTCTGTCACGTCACCAGCTAGAACCGCCGCTTGAATCGCCGCACCCATTGCAACTGCTTCATCAGGGTTTACATCACGACGTGGCTCTTTACCGAAGAACTCTTGTACTTTCTCTTGAACAAGAGGCATACGTGTTTGACCACCGACCAAGATGACGTCATCAATTTCGCTTGTGCTCAAACCTGCATCATTCAATGCTGTTTTACATGGAGCAAGACTGCGAACAACCAACTCTTCTACCAACGACTCCAACTTAGAACGCGTCAACTTCACGTTTAAGTGCTTAGGACCTGTTGCATCAGCAGTGATGTATGGCAGATTTACATCCGTTTGTTGTGCACTTGAAAGCTCAACCTTTGCTTTCTCTGCAGCTTCTTTCAAACGCTGCATTGCAAGTGGGTCACCCGTTAAATCCATACCTTGATCTTTCTTGAACTCTTCAGCCAAATAGTCGATCAATGCCATATCAAAGTCTTCACCACCTAGGAATGTGTCACCATTGGTCGCTAGTACTTCAAACTGCTTTTCACCATCAACATCTGCGATTTCGATAATCGAAATATCGAAAGTACCACCACCAAGGTCATACACAGCAATCGTAGAATCACCTT
>NZ_LWFH01001437.1:0-1285 GCF_001635725.1 Oleiphilus sp. HI0066 | reverse complement strand
TTGCCTTCATCATCGTAACGGCGCAATGCGATGGCATTGCTGAAGCTGTTAGATTGTTCGAACGAACGCATTTGTTTTTCAGTCATCGGTCCTCCTTGCACAGCAAGACTTTGTTTTGAAGCCTCACTTAAGCTATTTAGATAACCGTCATCTTTTGCGCACAAATAACGCTTAGCGGCTACGTGCAATCGAATCGGGTCTGTGATCTGTTTCGGAAACAACGTATCAAGCATGGTTACGCCGACCCGCTCGTGGTGAAAGTCTTGTTCGTAATTTGCGTTATGTTCATAGGCGTGAAAGTGGCCAATATCGTGCAACAAGGCTGCCGCAATCAGAGCATCACCTGCATCCTCTTGTTCTGCTAGTGTTGCGCATTGGCGCATATGTAGGCTTTGCGAGACACCTTCGCCATAGTGCTCGTTGCCATATTGTTCGAATAAACTAAATAGCTCGTCGATGCTTTTTAACGCGATTGCCTCGCTCATGGGCGCTCTCCCCTCATAAGGCGTGCATTGATACGCTCGATCACATTTGGGAGCTCGGCGACGCTATCGATAATGTAGTGCGGGTTTACTTTGGCGAGTTTTTCTTCGGCACCTTGTCTTAGGTTTGACTGTTCTTCCTGATTGAGCGCTTCCCACTGCGCTTGTCGCAGTCCAAGGGCGTTGCCTGAAATGGATACACCAACTGTCCACATGCCAGCATGGCGGCCTTCCTCTAGTCCCGTTTCAGTGTCATCAACTTTTATACAAGTCGCCGCGTCAAGTATACCGAGCTCTTCCATGACTGCTTGCGCCATATATGGGTAAGGACGCCCCTTGCTAACTTGTGTAGCGCATACATTCGACTGGGTAGTGAAACCTTGTTGCTCGGCTGTTTTTGCAACTAAGGCGTACATCTCTTCGTTGTAACCAGTATTCGAGCCGATTTTGATCTTTTTGTCCTTAAGGTAGGCCATCGTATCTAAACAGCCCGGGATGACCTGACTAAACTCTTGGATTGTCTCTAATTGCAGTGGTAGAAACTCATGGTATAAGCGTTGTACATCTTTTTCAGATGGGCTTCTTTGATAAAGAGTCTCCCACTGCTGTGCAATCTTTGGCATGGCGAGCATTTGTCGAATGTGCTCGCTCTTCTCTGTGCCCATTGGAGCGCGACAGTCAGCATCGCTAACCGTAATGTCTTCATGTTCGAATAAAGCTTTGAACGCTTCTATCGGTGCGACAGAACCGAAATCAACAGTGGTGCCTGCCCAATCAAAAATGGCGGCTTGAACAGTGTTATT
>NZ_LWFH01001436.1:0-1197 GCF_001635725.1 Oleiphilus sp. HI0066 | reverse complement strand
TGATATGCCCGCAAATAAAATAACGAACAAGCCCGACGAAGCAATTAATATCGAGGTACCCAAATCTGGTTGCTGCACAATTAACAACACGGGCACGAAGATCAGCACGAGCGTTACAAAAACATCTCTGAAACTCGGAGGAAGATAACGACTAGACAAATACCACGCCGCCATCATAGGCACAATCAGCTTCATTAACTCAGAAGGCTGAAAGCGCGGCAAGCCAGGCAGTTGAAGCCAGCGCTGAGCCCCCTTTGCACCGACACCAAAAAACATCACACCTAATAAGGCGATAACACCCAGAACAAACAGCACGACAGACCAACGTTTATAGAAACTAGGCTCGAACTGCGCTACTACGAACATTACACCGAACGCAGCCAAAAATCTGATCCCCTGGCGCTCTACATAAGCCCAACGCTCACCACCAGCGCTATACAAGATCACTAAACCAAAGCCAACCAAAGCTAACAAAAGACCAAGCAATATTGGGTCGATATGCAGGCGGTAAAAGAACGACTTCCCTTTACCGAGACTCGCATCCGCGCCCGGCATATGCCGCAAGAAATCTCCTCTCACTGAAGGACTCCTTGATCGGCATCAACTGATAGAACATTGATCCATTCGTCAAATACTGCACGAGCAATCGGCGCGGCCGCAGAACTACCACCTCCGCCATTTTCGACAATCACGGCGACAGCAATGACTGGATCATCTGCTGGCGCAAAACCGACAAATAATGCGTGATCACGATGACGCTCTGCTAGCGCTTCTGCGTCATACTCCTCACCCTGCGGAATTTCGACCACCTGAGCTGTTCCTGTCTTGCCTGCTATACGGTATGAGGACCTAGCGCCACTCGCTCTCGCAGTCCCCTTCTTACCATGCATAACCTCTTCCATCGTCTCGACAATATAATCCCAGTTATCAGGTTTATTTAACGCCACATCACTCCCTTTATCTGGACGTTGACTTAACACAATAGACCCATCGCGCGTACTCTTTAATAAGCGAGGCGCGACCCATTGCCCATGATTGGCAATTAGAGCTGTCATAGTCGCGAGCTGAAAAGGTGTTGCAAGCATAAACCCTTGACCTATCCCCATATTTAAGGAATCGCCTGGATACCATGGAAGCCCCCGCCAAGCCCTCTTCCACTCTCTTGATGGAAGGATCCCTGACCTACCCTCTGAAACA
>NZ_LWFH01001435.1:0-688 GCF_001635725.1 Oleiphilus sp. HI0066 | reverse complement strand
TGGTAAGAGAACTGGTCGCTCTCCAATGGACCGTTATATTGTTGAAGAGCCAAGCACGTCTGATGCTATTGGCTGGGGTCCGATCAACCGCCCTTTTGATGCGGATAAATTCGATGCATTGTGGGAGCGTGTTGAAGCGTATCTTGCTGAAAAAGACAGCTATGTATCTCACCTTCACGTTGGTTCTGATCCTGAGCACTATCTTGCTGTTAAAGTGACAACAGAAACTGCTTGGCAAAATCTGTTTGGTCGCAACTTGTTTATCCGTCCTGAGACATTTAATCCTGCTGACAAGCAAGAATGGCAAATTTTGAACGTTGCTAGTTTTGAATGTGTACCAGAGCGTGACGGAACAAATAGTGATGGCACTGTTATGATCAACTTCGCGCAACGCAAAGTACTTCTTGCAGGCATGCGTTACGCTGGTGAAATGAAGAAAGCGATGTTCTCTGTTCAGAACTTCCTTCTTCCTGAAAAAGATGTTTTGCCAATGCACTGTTCCGCGAATGTCGGTGAAGATGGCGAAACAACTTTGTTCTTTGGTCTATCTGGAACAGGTAAGACAACGCTTTCAGCAGATCCAGAGCGTTATTTGATTGGTGATGACGAACACGGTTGGGGTAAAGGCACGGTCTTTAACCTTGAAGGTGGTTGTTACGCGAAGACAATTGATCTTAGCCAAAAGAAT
>NZ_LWFH01001434.1:0-920 GCF_001635725.1 Oleiphilus sp. HI0066 | reverse complement strand
GGTAAAGAAGATTGCCACGGCGCACCATTAGGTGAAGAAGAGATCGTTGCAACGCGTGCGAAGTTAGGCTGGGAATTCGGTGCATTTGAAGTACCTGAAGATGTCTATGCACAGTGGGATGCAAAAGATAAAGGCCAGCAGCTCGAAGATGCATGGGAAGAGAAGTTCTCGGCTTATGCTGAGGCTTACCCTGAGTTAGCGCTCGAATTGGCACGCCGCTTATCTGGCGACCTACCGGAAGATTTCTCTGAGAAAGCGAAAGCTTACATTGATCAGTGCCAGGTCGATGCAAATACAGTTGCTAGCCGCAAAGCTTCTCAGAACACACTAAACGCATTTGGCCCACTTCTTCCCGAGTTTATGGGGGGCTCTGCGGATCTCGCACCATCGAACCTTACAATGTGGAGCGAATCAAAAGCTGTTACAGCTGAAGATGCTTCGGGTAATTATCTCCACTACGGTGTTCGAGAATTCGGTATGTCAGCAATAATGAACGGCATTGCGTTACACGGTGGTTTTATTCCTTACGGTGCGACCTTCCTGATTTTCATGGAATATGCGCGTAATGCAGTGCGTATGGCTGCATTGATGAAGCAACGTTCAATTTTCGTATTTACGCATGACTCAATCGGCTTGGGTGAAGATGGTCCAACGCACCAACCAGTAGAGCAGATTGCTTCATTGAGAACGACGCCAAATATGGATACATGGCGACCATGTGATGCTGTTGAATCTGCAGCAGCATGGAAGTCAGCAGTAGAACGCACAGATGGCCCAAGCTCTCTTGTATTCTCCCGTCAAAACTTACCTCACCAAACTCGCGATGCTACGCAAGTAGAAAACATCGAAAAAGGTGCGTACGTACTACGTGATTGCGATGGTACGCCTGAGCTTATCTTTATTGCGACAGGCTCTGAAAT